>NZ_JBWYIQ010000005.1:0-127420 GCF_056779795.1 Acinetobacter sp. ANC_7682
ACTAAAACGTTTAGCCATTTCTTGAATCTCCAAAGATTAAAGTTACGTTATCTTTAGAGGGACGTGCTGTCCATTATTTTGGCTAGGATCAGTTTGACTTCATCTAATGTTCTTCGAGCGATATCATCAATTAATTTTTCATCACGTTGATTTTCAAAAAAATCTGTTAATGATTTTAATAGCAATAAAGATACAGACAAAATTATTAAAGTTGGGATTAATGCATTTGATACATCTTTTCCTAATGAGTAAAAAGTCTTAGACCATGAAAAAGGATCAGAACTCAGAAGATATGAGAAAAATAAATAAAGACAAATTAGAACTATTGCCGAAATAAAACTAATAATCCCTAAAAATTTTTGAACTGTTTTTATAAATTCTGAATTCATACGCCTCTTTGTTAGATTAAATTTTTAGAGAGGTTATTTTATAGGCTTTAATATGTAATGCAATCGATATTAAAAATAAAGGGCTGAATAATCAGCCCTTTATACTAAAATTAAGTTAAATATTCATCTAATTAAAGCGCCGCAATCTGCTCCATATTCGCTTTAATCTTCGCTAATTGGTCAGCAAACTCAGCAAGTTTCGCTTTCTCACCGTCAACCACGGCCGCAGGTGCTTTCGCCACAAAACCTTCATTTGCAAGTTTAGTTGCGATTTGGTCATGCTGTTTTTGAACTTTGTCTAAGTCTTTTTGTAGACGACTCAATTCCGCTTTCGGGTCAATTAAGCCCTTCATTGGAACGAATACAGAGACATGACCCACTACACTTGATGAAGACAATGGTGGTTGTTCGCCATCAGCTAGGAAAGTAATGCTTTCAACTTTAGCCAATGCTTTAAACAATGGTTCAATACGTGCGATTTGTGCTTTTTCCGCCTCAGTTGTGTTTTGAAGTAGAACAGGCAATAAGCGAGCATTACCTAGACCCATCTCACCACGGATGTTACGTACAGCACCAATCAAACCTTGAAGCCATTGCATATCTGCTTCAGCTTGGTCGTTAATTAATGCTTGGTCAGCAACAGGGTACTGTGCAAGCATAATTGTTTCGCCAACAATGTTCAGTTTCGGCGCAAGTGTTTGCCAGATTTCTTCTGTAAGGTATGGCATCAATGGATGCGCTAAACGTAAAGATGCTTCCATCACAGAAAGAAGAACACGACGTACTTCAGCTTTACGCTCAACCGATACGTTTTCATCATTCAGAACAGGCTTAGTCAGCTCTACATACCAGTCACAGTATTCATTCCAAATGAACTCGTAAATCGCTTGTGCAGCCAAGTCTAAACGGTACGTTGCAAATGCTGTTTGCACTGCTTGTTCCGCTTTTTGTAGACGGCTTACGATCCATTGTTCAGGCAATTCCCAAAGGTCTTGACGAGCATCGATACCAATCACTTGCTCTTCGCAGTTCATCATCACGAAACGAGTAGCGTTCCAGATTTTGTTCGCAAAGTTACGGTAGCCTTCAACACGTTTCATGTCGAACTTGATGTCACGACCAGTGTTTGCAAGCGCACAGAATGTGAAACGAACCGCGTCTGTACCGTAAGATTGAATACCTTCAGGGAATTCTTTACGAGTTGATTTTTCAATTTTCGCCGCTTGTTTCGGGTTCATCAAACCTGTTGTACGTTTTTGTACTAAAGTTTCAAGATCTACACCGTCAATCAAATCTAATGGGTCAAGCACGTTACCCTTAGATTTAGACATTTTCTGACCTTCGCCATCACGTACCAAACCGTGTACATACACAATTTTGAACGGAACTTGCGGTGTGCCATCTTCATTTTTCATGAAGTGCATCGTAAGCATAATCATACGTGCAACCCAGAAGAAGATGATGTCAAAACCTGTCACCAACACATCAGTCGGGTGGAAAGTATTTAAGAAATAGTTTTCTTTATCTTTCTCTGCATCGCCTGTCCAACCTAAAGTTGAGAATGTCCACAGACCAGATGAGAACCATGTATCTAATACGTCTTCATCTTGATCGAGTTGAACATCAGCAGGAATGTTGTTTTTCGCACGAACTTCTTCTTCGTTACGACCTACGTAAACATTGCCTTCCGCATCGTACCAAGCAGGGATACGGTGACCCCACCACAATTGACGCGAGATACACCAGTCTTGAATGTTGTTCATCCAAGCCATGTACATGTTGCTGTACTGCTCAGGTACAAACTTGATACGACCATCTTGAACCGCTTCAATCGCAGGTTGTGCAAGTGGCGCAATTTTCACATACCATTGGTCTGTCAATAATGGCTCAACGATTACACCTGAACGGTCACCACGAGGTGGTTTAAGTGTGTAAGGTTGAATTTGGTCTAACCAGCCTTCAGCTTCTGCTTGTTCAACCAATTTTTTGCGTGCTTCAAAACGTTCTAAACCAATGTAGTCCGCAGGGGCAGGAATGGTTTTAGAAATTTGTTCACCCGCTTTCGAGATATATTCAAACTCAGCCAACACTTCAGCATTTTTGTTGAAGATGTTGATGATTGGCAATTCGCAGCGTTTACCTACTTCATAGTCATTAAAATCGTGCGCAGGGGTGATTTTTACACAGCCTGTACCGAATTCTTTGTCTACATATTCATCTTTAACGATTGGAACCGCACGACCTGTAATTGGTAGGATGATGTTTTGACCTACCAAGTGTGCATAGCGTTCATCATCAAGCGCAACCGCAACGGCTGTATCACCTAATAATGTTTCAGGACGAGTGGTTGCAACAACGATGTGATCTTTACCATCGTGGGTACGAAGTGATTTGTCTTCAAAGAAGTATTTGAAGTGCCACAATGAACCTTGTTCTTCTTTATCAGACTCAACTTCAAGGTCAGAAAGGGCAGTTTGTAATTTAGGATCCCAGTTAACAAGGCGTTTACCACGGTAGATCAAACCATCTTCGTGAAGTTTTACAAACACTTCTTTCACAGCATTTGATAAACCTTCATCCATGGTAAAGCGTTCACGTGACCAATCAACAGACGAACCTAAACGACGAATTTGACGGGTAATATTACCGCCAGATTGTTCTTTCCATTCCCATACTTTTTCGATGAATTTATCACGACCCAAGTCATGACGGCTTACGCCTTGCGCACCTAACTGACGCTCTACAACCATTTGCGTTGCGATACCCGCATGGTCAGTACCTGGTTGCCAAAGCGTGTTAAAACCTGACATACGCTTATGACGTGTCAAAGCATCCATGATGGCATTGTTAAAACCATGACCCATGTGCAAGCTACCAGTGACGTTTGGTGGCGGAATCATGATACAGAAAGACTCGCCTTTTTCAGACGGCTTAAAGTAACCGCGTTCTTCCCAAGTTTGGTACCATTTTTTCTCGATCTCGGTCGGATCGTAGGTTGTAGCAATATTTTGCGCTGAATCAGTCATAGTTCGAACAGATCAAAAGTAGATAAAAAATTGCATCTATTGTAGCAAAAAAAATGCATGGAGAGGCACGTTAAGCAAATGCATTCTCGTTTCAAATCCCACACAATCGAACAGTAATTGATTTTGAATAACACTAAAGCCAGCGTCAACTCGCGGAATCGGCCTGACAATAAAGGATAACAATCGCATGACCTATACTATTTCTTTGCGCTTACAACCTGAAACTTATCAGCAATATCAAACCATTCACCAAAAACTCAATGCAGGAGATCGTGAAGCGCAAGCTAAAATTCTTGGAGATAATCTGTCCAAAATTGCTTGTGAGATTATTGATCAAGCCTTTGGCACACTGGTCAAAGATTCTAATGCAAAGGATCAAGACTCAGCAAAAGTATTGAAACAAGTGCAAGATGCAATCTTGAAATACATGCCTTGGTCGGTATCATTTTTTGGTAATGATCGCTTAATGCCTATGGTGAATCATGTACAAAGTTTGATGTATGAACAAGATGGAAAATACTATATTTCATACCCAGTTGAAAAAGTTATTGTGAATGAGTTACTGGGCTGTGCAGAACGTATGCGTGAAGGTCAAAATCAATATGTTGCTCCTGGCTTTAAAGCCTTCACTAAAGTGGTTGATCAAGGCGTTACGAGCTTAATTCGTGAACCTAAAAAAATGCTGAAATTTAATATGGTGGTGGATAAAACCTTAAATGGTGTGATCAGTCTGACCACAGGATTAGGGTATAAGCGATTTGAAAATTTAAGCAAAATTCATGATGCACAAAGTATCGTGAAGTACTTTGACCATTTTCTGGTTTTTCTTGATAATGAAGGACAGCAAAAAGCAAAATTAAATGCTTAAACCATAAGGATAAAGGGAATGGCAAAGTTGGAACAGCTTGATCAGAAAGTGGTGTGGATTACAGGTGCATCATCGGGTCTTGGTAAAGCGTTGGCTGCTGAATGTGCCAGTTTAGGGGCACAGGTTATTTTGACGGCTCGTCGTTTTGAAGAGCTGGAAACGGTAAGGCAGTCTTTGGCACACCCAGAACGACATATTTCCATTAAAGCGGATATCACAGATGAATCACAAGTTCGTCATGCTTATGAACAAGTTCTCCAACAAAAAGGACGTATTGATTGGTTAATCAATAATGCAGGTCTATCACAACGTGCATTAATTAAAGACACGACCATGCAAACTGAACGTGCGATCATGGAAGTTGACTATTTCTCTCAAGTCTTTTTAACCAAAACGGTTTTGCCGACTTTTCAGCAACAAAAGTCAGGACGAATTGCCTTTATCTCAAGTGTCGCTGGTTTATTGGGCACACAATATCGTGCGACTTATTCGGCAGCCAAAGGTGCGATTCATATGTGGGCGAATAGCTTACGTGCTGAAGTTGCGCAAGATGGTGTGGGTGTCTCGGTAATTTTCCCAGGATTTGTGAAAACCAATGTATCCTTTAACGCTTTAAACGGTGAGGGAAAGCCCCAAGGTTATCAAGATGAGGCCATTGAAAATGGTTTAGAAGCAGAGGAATTTGCTAAACAAACCGTACAGGCATTATTGAAAGGGGATGAGTATATTGTCGTGGGTGGGGCAAAAGAAAAATTAGGCGTCTTTATTTCACGGTTATCACCAGCAATACTGTATCGAATGATCCGAAAAATGAAAGTAAAGTAATTTTTAATGATCGTGACCCGCGTATCGATGAGAAAAATTTTATCAACTATGTCTGGTTTTCTATCTCAATGATCATGCGAGCGATAAGGGGTTTGAAGACTCCTCAAGCAAAGTGTACGGCTTGAGTGACTACTACATACCTGTAAAGAAAAAGAGAGACTTTTAGTCTCTCTTTTGTATAGCAGTTCCGTAAGCGAATACTTCAACCATTCCACCTTGAAGACCTAAATCTGTGGTGCTGAGTCTTAACCCTAAGATTTCAGTTGCGCCCATTTTTTCTGCTTCAAGTTTAAGTCTAACAATAGCTTCACGTCTTGCACGTTCAACAATACTTTCATAACTGCGTAAGCGTCCACCAAAGAAATTTTGGATTTGCGCAAGTACAAACTTAAAATAATCATGCGAAATCACAACATTACTGCTGATCATTTGTCCATGGTTTTCAGAAGTTTTAAAACGCTGACTATCTAACTTGATATAAGCTAAGCGCGCTTCTTGTTCATCAAGTTGCTTAAGATGCTTTTGTTCATTATAGCGACCAAATCCAAATCCAATACAAAATAGGATGAGAAAGATGACCACCTGAAAAATGATACCATCCATAACGAATCCTTAAGAGGTGAATGGATCAGGAATTTTAGGTGCATTCGGTGTGACATACACAGCTGTGCCATAAACAAATAATTCGGAAGCACCTTGGGTAATATTGGAAGTTGAGAAACGAATTCCGACAATCGCATTCGCCCCTAAGCCACGTGCTTTATCAATCATACGATTCATTGCTTCTTGACGAGACTCTTCAAGTAATTCCGTGTATGCGGTGAGTTCTCCACCGACGATATTCTTAAGTCCTGCGAGTAAATCACGCCCGACGTGTTTACTTCTGACGGTACTGCCATATACCACGTCAAATTGTTGTTGAATTTGATGACCAGGTACAGATTCTAAATTACTTAACAGCATGTGATTGAAGTCGTTATAAAAAGGATAATTAATGACAAAATATCAGTATTTGGGACAATAAAAAAGCCCACCGAGGTGAGCTTTGTTTAAACAAAAAATTACTTCTTGTCGTATTTTAAATCTGAGCTTGAAGGCTGATAAATCACTTGATCCGTAGTATTGGTTTTTAAGCCACCACCGAGTGATTTATAGAGCTCGATTTGGTTGTTAAGGTTCGCTTGTTCAAGCAGCAATAAACCTTGCTCAGCACTATACGATGTACGTTGCGCATCTAATACAGTTAAGAAACTGTCAATACCAGCGCGGAAGCGGGCATTTGAGAGTGTGTAGGTTGTATTGGTCGCATCAACTAAACGGCGTTGTGCAGTTAAACGTTCACCGATATTTTGACGCACTGCCAAAGCATCATTCACTTCACGGAACGCAGATTGAATTGATTTTTCATAATCAGACAATGCGATCTGTTGCTGTGTTTCAGAGACTTTAATATTGGCACGACGTGTACCCCAGTCAAAGATTGGTATATCTAGACTAGGACCAACAGACCAAACAAAAGCGCCAGACTTGAATAAATCACTTAAGTCTGTTGATGCATAACCTGCTGAACCTGTGAGGCTAATGGTTGGGAATAAACGCGCTTTTGCAGCACCGATATTCGCACCAGCCGCACTTAGCTGATATTCAGCCGCTTTAACATCTGGACGGTTGTTGAGTAGATCACTTGGCAAACCAGCCGCAAAAGCAGTGGTTGATGTCACACGTGTGATTCTCTCTTTAGGCAATAAATTGTCAGGTAGTGGTTGACCTACAAGGAGGTTTAACGCATTAACCGCTTGTGCAATTTGAGTCTTGTATTCAGCAACATCGCCACGTGCCGTCTCAACAGAAACTTGAGCCTGACGAAGCGGAACTTCACTGTCGATTCCCACATCAAAACGTTTTTTGTTGAGATTGTAAGATTCAAGTTGAGCTTTCAGCGTCTGTTCAGCGAGCTTAAGATTCGCTTGCGCATATGAGTAAGCCAACCAAGCTTGAGCTGTTTGGCTAATCAAGGCTATTTGAGTGGCATCACGTGCGCTTGCAGTTGAAAGATAAGTGTCTAGGGCATTGTCTTTCAAGCTTCTAACACGACCCCAAAAATCAATTTCATAAGCCGTTAAACCTAAACCTACATTATAGGTTGTTACTGGGCTTGGCGAATTGACCGTGTCTTGTCGTAAAACACCACCACTTGCACCAATCGTAGGCAATTGATTGTTTTGGCTGATTTGAAATTGTTGACGTGCTAATTCGATATTTAGCGTCGCTTTACGAAGATCACGGTTATTTGCCAAGGCTAAATCCAAAACTTGGATTAAGCGTTGATCTACAAAAAAATCCTTATAACCTTGCTCAGCAATAGATGGACCAGAAGCATTGCCAAGATAACTTCCTGGAATATTGGCTTGAGTGACCGGTTCTGGACCACGCATGCTTTGACATGCTGTCAAAGCAAGCGCAATTGCAGATACCGCAATGCTACGACCTGTAATAGACCATACGTTTTGCATCACGAAATTTGCTCCTGTTTATTTTGTTTTGGTTTTGTTTTAAAGATACTTCGGATCCATACGTAGAACACTGGAATAAAGAAGATCCCTAAAAGTGTTGAGCTGATTACACCACCAAGTACACCATAACCCACGGAATGTTGACTTCCTGCACCTGCGCCAGAAGCGAGAGCTAGAGGAAGAACACCAAAACCGAAAGCCAATGTGGTCATAATGATTGGACGCAAACGCATTTTCGCGGCATGCAAGGTTGCTTCGAAGAGTTCTTCACCTTGATCTTGAAGCTCTTTCGCAAATTCTACAATCAAGATCGCATTCTTCGCGGACAAACCAATCACGGCAATAATCGCCACTTGGAAGTAGATGTTATTTGAAAGGTTTGGATCTTTCAAAATAATCATTCCCAAGAATGTTAAGGCAAGTGCACCAACAATACCCAATGGCACAACCATGAGTACAGAGAATGGGATAGACCAACTTTCATATAAGGCTGCCAAGCAAAGGAAGACAATCAATAACGAAAGAGCATAAAGGAATGGTGCTTGTGCGCCAGACTCACGTTCTTCGAGAGATAAACCTGTCCATTCGTAATCGAAGCCTTGTAAGCCCATTGAAGGAAGCTTCGCAATGATTTCTTCAACCGCGGCCATTGCATCACCCGAACTCACACCTGGAGCTGGAGTACCTGTGATGTTCATGGAAGAAACACCGTTATAACGCTCTAAACGTGGAGAACCATAAGTCCATTCGCCTGTTGCGAACGCTGAGAATGGAACCATCGTACCTTGGTTATTGCGTACATACCACTTGTCTACGTCTTCAGGCATCATACGAGAGCTCGCTTCACCTTGGACATACACTTTTTTCACACGACCACGATCGATGAAGTCATTGATGTATGTACCACCCCATGCCATACCCATCGTACTATTGATTTCAGCAATGCTGACTCCCATAGCACCTGCTTGAGCATGATCGACGATGACACGATATTGAGGCGTATCTTCTTGTCCGTTAGGACGAACACCTGTTAAGCGCTGATCTTGAGAAGCTAAACCCAGTACAGCATTACGTGCTGCTAATAATTGCTCGTGACTTTGACCTGCAGCTGCTTTTAACTGTAGGTTAAAGCCTGCACTCACGCCCAACTCTGGCATTGCTGGAAGTTGAAGAGGCATGATATAGCTGGCATCCTTCACAATCATATTCAGTGCCATACCACGTTGGATAATTGCACCGACCTGAGATTCAGGAGAGGTACGGTCTTTCCAGTCTTTCAACTTAATGAAGGCAAGACCCGCATTTTGACCAATACCCGTGAACGAGAAACCAGCAACACTAAATACAGATTCAACATGTTCTTTCTCGTTGTTGAGGAAGAAGCCTGTCATTTGATCAATTGTTTTACCCGTGCGTTCAAGCGTTGCATTTGGTGGTAGCTGAACGAGAGTCATCACCACACCTTGGTCTTCATCTGGTAAGAATGAAGAAGGAAGGTTGACAAATAACCAGCCCATCACAGCAATCACAACACCATAGACCAATCCTGCAAATAGCTTGGCATGTGTTAAACGGTTTACGCCGTTTTGATATTTCACCGAAATTTTGTCAAAACCATTGTTAAACCAACGGAAGAAACGGGCAAAAATGTTATTGCTTTGAGGTTTGTTGGCATCATGTTTTTTCAACATGGTCGCACACAATGCAGGGGTAAAGGTTAATGCAACAATCAATGAAAGAATCATTGCTGTAACGAGCGTGATAGAGAACTGACGATAAATTACACCTGTCGTACCCCCCATGAATGCCATAGGAACGAATACTGCAGTTAAGACAGAGGTAATACCAATCAATGCACCAGAGATCTGTCCCATCGACTTTTCAGTCGCTTCCACAGGCTCAAGATGCTCTTCTGCCATCACACGTTCAACGTTTTCTACGACGACAATCGCATCATCCACCAGAAGACCAATGGCGAGAACCATAGCGAACATGGTTAATGTGTTGATCGAGAATCCGAACATGTTGATCACGGCAAATGTACCCAATACAACCACTGGAACAGCCATTGTTGGAATAATAGTTGCACGCCAGTTTTGTAGGAACAAGAACATGACCAAGAATACGAGGATAATCGCTTCAATTAAGGTTTTCACAACACTTTTAATTGAGAGCTCAATAAATGGTGTTGTATCAAATGCAAGTTTGTCCACCATACCTGTTGGGTAGTTTGGACGTAATTCTTTTAAACGATCTTCAATCGCTTGGGCTGTATCTAATGCGTTTGCACCCGTTGCCAAACGAATCGCTACACCACCTGCAGGTTGACCATTAAATTTAGAGTCAAATGCATAGTTATCTGCACCTAATTCAATTTTTGCGACATCACCTAAACGAACTTGTGCACCATTTGGTGAGTTCTTAAGGAAAATATTTGAAAATTGTTCAGGTGTTTGTAAAAGACTTTGAGCAGTTACAGTCGCATTTAAAACTTGACCTTGTACAGAAGGTGCACCACCTAACTGACCAACCGCCACTTGCGCATTCTGAGTTCTTAATGCATTTGCAATATCACTTGGTGTAACTTGCAAGTTGGCCATTTTGGATGGGTCCATCCAAATTCGCATAGCATATGAACCACCAAATACTTGCACTTCCCCAACACCAGTCACACGGCTAAGTGGTTCAGAGATATTTGAGTTTACATAGTCTTTAATGTCATTTGCATCTAATGCATCTGACTCAGAATAAAACGCAATAACTTGTAAGAAGCTTGCGCCAGACTTGGTAACTTTTAAACCTTGACGTTGTACGTCTTCAGGCAAAAGTGCAGTCGCTGATTGAAGTTTATTTTGAACTTGTACCTGAGCAATATCAGGATCGATACCTTGTTCAAAGTTTAGTGTAATGGAAGCTTGTCCATTACCAGCACTGTTAGATGAGATGTAACGTAACCCATCCAAGCCATTCATTTGTTGTTCAATAATTTGCGTTACTGTGTTTTCAACAGTTTCAGCAGATGCACCCGGATATGTTGCAGAAATCGATACCGTTGGTGGTGCAATCGTTGGGTATTGCGCAATTGGCATCTTGGTGAGGGATAAAATACCCGCCAACATGATGACCAATGCAATCACCCAAGCGAAAATTGGGCGATGGATAAAAAAGTGAGCCATTCAGTCTACTCCTTATGCATTTGAAGTAGCTTTTTGTTCAGATTGAGCTGCTGGCTTTGCTTGTTGACCATCTTTGCCGGCTTGAGGTGCTGCAGCTTGAGGTTGGTAAGGTTTAGCTACAACTTGTTGTTCAGGTTTAACTTTCGCCACACCATCTACAATGACCTTGTCACCTGTATTTAGACCTTTGGTCACAATCCAATCTTTACCTTGAACACCTGCAGTCTCAATTGGACGTACTTCAACTGCACCTTTCGCATTCACGATCATCGCAGTCGCTTGACCTGTTGGTGTACGAGTCACAGCCGCTTGAGGCACTAAAATCGCATTAGGAATTACACCTTGCACAATTTGAGCATTAGTGAACATTCCTGGCAATAATAATTGGTTCGGATTTGAGAACACAGCACGTAGGGTAACTGTCCCTGTTTCTGGATTTACACTTGCATCAGAGAATGCAAGATTACCTTCAATAGGGTAAATGCTGCCATCTTCAAGTTTTAAACGAACTTTAGTATTGTTGCTGCGGTCGATGCTACCTTGACTCAACTGTTGACGTAAGCGAAGAAGCTCTGCACTTGATTGGTTGATATCAACATAGATTGGATCAAGCTGTTGGATTGTCACCAATGCTTCAGGTTGATTAGCCGTTACTAATGCACCTGCAGTCACACTAGAGCGGCCTGATTGCCCTGAAATGGGTGAACGAACAGTAGAATAACCTAAGTTAATCTGCGCGTTTTTCACCGCTGCTTCTGAAGCTGCAACATCTGCTTGTGCCAATTTTACTTGTGCTTGTAGATCATCAAATTCTTGCTTAGACACAGCATTGATACCGACAAGTTGGCGATAACGGTCAGCTTTAACTTGAAGAGCATTGAGATTGGCTTTTTGACGAACTAAGGCTGCTTTTGCACTGTCTAGGTTCGCACGGTTGGTATTTGCGTCAATTTCGTACAGAGGTTGTCCTTCACGCACAAAACTACCTTCAGCAAACAGACGCTTTAAAATCACACCGCTTGCTTGCGGACGTACTTCAGAAATTTGATAGGCTGAAGTTCGACCCGAAAGCTCGACAGTTTGTTCAACACTTTGTGGTTGAGCAACGATGACACCAACTTCAGTTGGCGGCATTTGCTGTTGTGCAGCGGCTTGCTCTGCATCTTTTGGATCTTTGCTACAACCCACAAGTGCAATACTTGTTGCAAGAGCACAAGCAGTGAGGGCAGGGGCCCAAAGCTTTGCCGACATCATTATTCCACCTCGTTAGATTTTTCTCTAAAAATAATTGTTTGCTTTGCTATCCGTTGTGATAGGACTAACCACAGTATAGTCAGCCATATCAACGCAATACTCCAACCTGCAACAACATCTGTCGGGTAATGAGCACCGAGATAAACCCGTGAAAAACCCATACCAACAAACCATATACAGGCAGCGACGAAAATGATTCTACTTTGATGATGGTTTCGAAAGATCATGATCATCAAACCAGCAATCACTGCTGCATAGAGACTATGTGCGCTTGGAAATGCGGCTCCATAAGTTTCAACGATTTGATAAATTGCATTTGGACGAGGTCGGTCGAAAGCATATTTGAGTAACCAGCCAAGACAGGCACCACCAACGAGACCAAGTGAGATAAATAGACAGTTAGCATATTGTTTTAATCGCCATTGCTGTAAGGTCCAAATCGCCACGCACATCAGCATGATCGGTAAACCGCCAACATGAGACAATAAAACCGCAATTCCATCTATGAGGGGATTGCGGTGTTGACTCATCCATGAAACAGCAGTGAGATCGAGCTGTTGTATCGTTGGAATATAGATTCCTATACTACTTATCGTTATTCCTAAACAACCTATTAAAATCAGTAAGTAAGGCATATAAAATAACCTGAGTTATATTATAGTCGCATACATTTATTGCATGAATGCGTCAAAGTGTACTCGCCAGTACACTTTTTTTCAAGTCAGTGTAAAAGCATAATTTATAGTAATTTCATTACAATGTGCATCTTATTTTTAGCACAAAAAATAACACAAATATCTAATGAGAAGATTTCTTTGGTGAAATTGGATCTTCGACCTCTAAAGGTTGTTTTGGGGGCCAGAAAAAGTCCATTGGTCGTGTAACAAAGTGAGTAAATACTAATTTTGCCAGAGGTTTCCATTGTTCAAAACGAACACGTCGTGCGCGTAATGCCACAATAATAGTGAGACTAAAGCTGACAAATAAGTTGGTCAAACCAATTAATAATACACCAAGGAATGAAACAATAATGAGCCCTATTTCAGGTGTGCCATTGATACTCAATAGGCCCTGTATAAAGTTTGCTGAAGCAAAGGCAATATGGCGAATATCTAAAGGCAGACCAAGAATAAAACCAATTGTCCCCATGCTGCCTAGCATGATTCCGAAAAGGAAATTCCCGGCTAGTGCGCCTAAATTACGTTCAATATAGTTTGCAAACTTTTCCAGTCTGTCAGCACCTAGCCAGTTTTTTAAGCGATGATGTGCTTTTAAGCGAGGTCCGACTTTACGATACACTGCCATGTTGTCGAAGTAACCTGCGATCAAACCAGATAAAAATAGACATACACCTGCAATAGCTGCATGTGGTACTGCGAGGGATGTAAAAGGATTTAAACTATGAAGTAAATATGTTGCTTTACTGTGATTGAGTAATTGTTCACCCAAAATCAACGGCCACATCATGGTGATCAATGCTGCAACCGGGATTGCAATGGAAATATTGCCGAGAATAGCGACAAACTGCGTACGGATAATATTGATAATCAGTGCAGCAAGTTCTGCGATTTGTGCAGTTCGAGACCCTTTCTTTTGTTGAACTGTCGCGGCTAGGGCAGCTGCAGTCATAGCAGGTTGTTTGGTTGCAACGGTAAAATGCAGTACATGGATTAACATGAAACCTAATGCATAGTTCATGCTATACGCGAAGGCTTGCATGATAGGTGCCATGGCGATGCGCGCAGTGAGAATCTTCAAGGTCGCCATGATAGCGATAATGATGCCTGCACCTGCGGCTGATTTGTACATACTGAAGAAACCAGCTTTATTGGTACTTACATAATGTTCGCCTGTTTTACTGGCATTTTCAGTGACTTGTAATGCGATTAATTCACTGTTTGTTTTTAAAAGCTCTCGAACACTTCGCTCCTCATAGTGAGCCGCAACTAAATCTTGACATAACTCAGCTAGTGCTAAGTATTGAACTTTTCCAGTTTCAGTCAATAAGTTCAATAATAGTTCAATACGATCTAAACATTGCTCAAGCAAAGACAATAAATAAGTGAGACTTAAACTTACCCCAATTCTTTTCGTAGCACGACGAATCTTCAAAACAACATCGCGACACTGCTCAATCATCACCAAAGCTTGGTTGGCGTCGGGTACGACCATAGCAGTAAGATCATCAGCTTCACTATAATGTTTTTTGTATAGCTCAATAAATTCAATGATTTCGCGATTCTGCACCAAAAAAGGTGACTCATATTCAGTCAGTTCTGGTTGTGCATTAATAAACTCAGGATAAAGTCCAATACCGCTGATACGGTAAGATAAAACTGTAATGGCTTTAATCATGTCGCGTTTGATGCCAAATTTTGCATCTAAGCTGCCATTACTTTGATTGACAATCTGAAAAAACTGAATCCATTGCTGATCTTCAATATTTTCTAGCCAATATTTATCGCTACGTAAATGAAAGACACGGAAGACTAAATCTTTTAGATCAGTTTCATCGGTCAAAAGGGGAAGAACATGCGCTCCCATTCGTTGACCCAACTGATTCCAAAAACCATCTAGAGAAAGAATCCCACTGTCCGCATAAATAGTGGTTTGTTTATAGCGATTGATCAGATGAACGATATAGGCTTGAAAAGTGGTGGCAGCAGTCGGCGTAATTAATAACGCTTGTATCAACGCCTGAAATTTTTGATTAATTTCTTCTAGGTTATAACTGTCTGATGGACGGATGCGATTAACGAGTTCAATGAGTATGTTTTCGTCTGGAGCAGCTTGATGATGGTCAAGTTGCTCCTGCATTTGTTTAAAAAGATCATTAAAGTTTATATGCATACGCAAATTTTTTTAGTTGAAGTTTATTGGATTCGATCTAATGCTAATTGCGCCAAATTATCAAGCGCTTGACGATAAATACTTTCAGGCAGTTGTAACAATGCCTCACGAGCTGCTGTAGTTTCTTCAACAGCACGTTCGCGACAGTAATCTAGTGCACCAGAGTTTTGAACAATCTGAATCACTTGATCCAAATGTTCAGTCCCACCTGTAGTGATGCTACGACGGATAATATCGTGCTCTGCACCAGAAGTTTTTTGTAGAGCAGCAATCAGTGGCAGTGTTGGCTTACCTTCCATTAAGTCATCGCCAATATTTTTACCAAGTGTTTCTGCGTCAGAGGTGTAATCGAGTATGTCATCTATGATTTGAAATGCATTCCCGAAATGACCTGCGTATTTTCTGAGTGCTTCACGATATTGATGTTGATTGGCAAGAATCGCAGCGCCTTCAGTCGCCAATTCAAACAAACGAGATGTTTTGCCGTGAATAATGTCTAAATACGTCGCTTCAGTGGTTTCAGGCTGATGTTGAGATTGCAGTTGAAGTACTTCTCCTTCAGCAATTTCACATGTTCCTGTTGAGAAGTCTTTTAATAACACCATATTGTTCAAATCTACGAGCAAATCGAACGCTCTAGAAATGAGAAAGTCTCCAACGAGGACAGCGGTTTGGTTATTCCATGTTGCATTCGCTGTAGGACGACCACGGCGTAACCCAGACTCATCTACGACATCATCATGTACCAGTGTAGCGGTATGCAGCATTTCAATAATTGCAGCTAACTTTTGGGCATGCTCTAGGTTGGTTTCACCGCAAGCGCGAGCAGCCAATAAACACATAATAGGACGCATGCGTTTACCACCTGCCTCAACCACATGTTTGCTGACTGACATCACCAAAGCAACTTTAGAGCTGATTCCTTCATTAATAAGTTGGTCCATCGCAGCAAAGTCTGTAGCAACAGGTGCGAGAATGTCTTGCTTAAAATCGATGGCCATAACAATGAAGTCCTTATACAAACAGTAGATGTTACTCAGCTAGTGTAACAATTTAAGTGAAAGTTTTGGTCGCTTTGCCACATGAATATGCATGATTTTCTTAATGTTGTTCAGTTTCTATTCATGTTTGTGATTTAATCTTCATAATACCAATAAAACTTGATACGTTATTTGATATTCGAAGTAGTTCATTTTGTGAATAAATATAGTTTAATCAATCAGCAAATTGTTATTTTCATGTAAGAAATAGATATTTCGGGATGAAAGTTAACTTTTAGACAAAAGACCTTGTTGTTTATTTCATTATCACTTAAAATCCTTGCCCTTGAATAACCCCCAGTGGCGTTCGTTTTAAGATCGATATATTCCTTTATCGGCACGACGACACGGGCCTGTTGGAGTACATTATGTACGCAGTAATCCAAAGCGGTGGTAAACAACACCGTGTTGTTGAGGGTGAAACCCTTAAAGTTGAATTATTGAAAGCTGAAACTGGTTCTACTATTACGTTTGATGACGTATTAATGTTAGTGAACGGTGATAGCATTCAAATTGGTGCTCCAGTTGTTGCTGGTGCTAAAGTAACTGCTGAAGTAGTTAGCCATGGTCGTCACGACAAAATCCGCATCATCAAAATGCGTCGTCGTAAACACTATCGTAAACAACAAGGTCACCGTCAATGGTTCACTGAGTTGAAAATTACAGCTATTTCAGGCTAATTACGAGGAGTAAATAGACATGGCAACTAAAAAAGCCGGTGGTTCGACACGTAACGGTCGTGACTCAAATCCTAAAATGTTAGGTGTTAAAATGTTCGGTGGTCAAGCTGTGACTGCTGGTAACATTATCGTTCGTCAACGTGGCACAGAGTTCCACGCTGGTGCTAACGTTGGTATGGGTCGTGACCATACTTTATTTGCTACCGCTGATGGCGTGATCAAATTCGAAGTTAAAGGTCAATTTGGCCGTCGTTATGTATCTGTTGAAACTGTATAAGTTTTATCAGGCATAACCAAAAAACCCACTCTTGAGTGGGTTTTTTTATATCTGAAAGAAAGTTTTTGAACTGAAGTGAATCTTCATCATGATGAAGCATTTTCAACAATTTAGCTAAATAACAATACAAAAGTTCTTATTTTCTCAATTATTAGCGATCAAATTTGGTTTAAGATGACTCCATATCAAATGATGATCAATAACAAAAGGTGGGATCATGACAATGCTTCGTAAAACGATTGGTGCAATTACAATGAGTGCTGCAATGATGGCACCAGTCGCAAGCACTCAAGTTTTCGCAGCGCCAGTGGCTGCTTCGGAGCAACAAGCGACCGCAAACTTGGTTCGTCAATTAAACGGAATAAAAAGTTTAACGGCAAATTTTGAACAAACAACGAAAGCAACTAAATCTAGTAAAGCACCACAAAAACAAGGTTTGAGTGCTCAACATATGAATCAGACTTTTACTGGGGTGATGAAAGTTGCTCGTCCAGGTAAGTTCTATTGGGAAACTACAGCACCAGCAAAACAAACAATTGTGACTTCTGGAAAGATGATTTGGATCTATGACCCAGATCTACAGCAGGCAATTCGTCAAAATATGGATGAGCAAGTTGCCAATACACCAGCATTATTATTGTCTGGTAATACCAACCAAATTATGCAGTCATATCGTGTAACACAGCCCAATAAAGCTAAAACTTATTACACGTTATATCCTAAGCAGAAAGATGGAGCCTTTCAGAGTCTGACCATTAGTTTCGGTGCAAATAAAGCGCCAAGTTTAATGATTTTAGAAGATTCATTAGGACAAACTACACATGTTAAATTTAGTAATGTGAAAGTGAATGCAGGTATTCCGGATTCAACATTTAACTTTACACCGCCTAAAGGCACAGACATTATTGACCAATAATATAAAAGCAGCGTTTATCGCTGCTTTTTTTAACTACAAATTTCAACTGAATTCATGTCAGCTAGAATTTATAGTCTCTGTGTTAAACACTCATTTTTATTGGAGGCTATATGCTAAAACACATGAATCGGTTTGGAAAATTGAGTGTTATTTGTGCATCAATGATCATGTTAGGCGCTTGTCAGCCTAAATCTGATGCAGAAACTAAAAAAAGCAATGAGACTACTGCGCAAGCAAAACAATCAGAATCTTGGTATATCGAATCGAAGAACGTCGAATTAAAGCCTAAACAGAAGCAAGTATGCGATGAGGCAGGGTGTACAGAATATTCATTCCAAACGGTTGAAACTAATCATCCGTGGATTAATACGTATTTTAAAAATCGAATTGAAAAAGCAGACCCTATCCCATTTCAATCGGCTACTAAGAACACAGAGACAAGAACTGTGGATCCGCTGAAGTTGAGTCAGAGTCAGACTGTGGTACGTTATTTAAGTCAACATCAGAATATAGCGAGTTTTGAATATCTGAGCTATGTATATCCTGCTGGTGCAGCACATGGGATGTACCACAAAGAATATGTTCATTTCGATTTAAAAACTAAAAAAAGAATAGCACTACAAGATTTAATTGTGAAAGGTCAAAATAAAAAGCTATTAGAAACACTTTATAGTGCTAATAGTATGTGGCTTACAGATCACAATATTGAACAAGATAAACTCGAATTAAGTGACAATTTCTATTACGGAGTTGATGGTATCGTCTTTGTTTATCCGCTGTATGAACTCGCGTCCTATGCTGAAGGAATGTCTGAACTCACTTTACCTTATGTGAGTGTGAATGGTTTGATACAGTCAGAATATCTTCCAAACCTACCCAAACTCGCTGCTGAGTAATTGACTCTATTTTAATTTGATTCAATAAGCTTCAGCTGTCAGCGCTTCGACTGTATTTTTTTCAACGAAGCGCTTACACTATAGGCAGTTTTTTTCCCTGAAAAGATTAACCATGATCGACCCGAAATTACTTAGAAATAATATAGAGGCTGTAAATTTAGCCTTAGCTAAACGTGGCGTGCAACTCAACGTAGAAGAATGGGCATCTTTAGAGGCTCGTCGTAAAGAAATTCAGTCTAAGACTGAAGCTTTACAAGCAGAACGTAATTCGGGTGCTAAACAAGTTGGTCAAATCAAAAAAGCAGGTGGTGATGCCTCTGAAATCATGGCTCGTATGAGCGCGATCGGAGATGAAATTAAAGCCGCTGAGCTTGCGTTAACAGAACTACAAGCTGAAATTGAAGCAAAATCACTTTCTATTCCAAACCTACCTCATGAGTCGGTGCCAGAGGGCAAAGATGAGAATGACAACGTTGAAATTTTAAAATGGGGTACGCCTCGTGAATTCAACTTTGAAATTAAAGATCACACTGATCTTGGTGAGTGGATGGGTGGACTCGAGTTCGAAACAGCGACTAAGTTAACAGGTACTCGTTTCAGTGTGCTCAAGGGTCCGCTTGCACGTTTACAACGTGCACTAACGCAGTTCATGTTAGATACACATACATTGAAAAATGGCTATACAGAAGCTTATGTACCGTATTTAGTGAATGCTGATTCATTACGTGGAACTGGTCAGTTGCCTAAATTTGAAGAAGATTTGTTCAAGCTTCAAGGTGACAAAGAATATTACTTGATCCCAACTGCTGAAGTGCCTGTGACCAACTTTGTGCGTGATGAGATTATTGATCCTGAGCGTCTACCATTGAAATATGCTGCTCATACACCTTGTTTCCGTAGTGAAGCTGGTTCTTATGGCCGTGATACACGTGGTTTGATTCGTCAGCACCAATTTGACAAAGTAGAAATGGTTCAAATTGTTAAACCTGAAGACTCTATGCAAGCATTGGAAGAGTTAACAGGGCATGCTGAGGGTATTTTACAGGCGCTTGGATTGCCATATCGTAAAATCATCTTATGCGGTGGTGATATGGGCTTTGGTGCAACGAAGACTTATGACTTAGAAGTTTGGGTACCAAGCCAAAATACCTATCGTGAAATTTCATCGTGTTCAAACATGGGGGATTTCCAGGCTCGTCGTATGAAAGCTCGTTACCGTGCTGATCAAAAGAAAACAGAGTTTGTTCATACTTTGAATGGTTCAGGTTTAGCAGTTGGTCGTACTTTGCTCGCGGTGATGGAAAACTATCAACGAGAAGATGGTTCGATTGAGATTCCTGAAGTCTTACGTCCTTATATGGGTGGACAAAGTTTTATCGATTAATCGATAAAACACAAAAAAGCTAACTCAATTGAGTTAGCTTTTTTTGCGTGTTTTAATGAATGAGTTGAGCACTGCCTGTTTGCCTTTCAATAATTTTTTTTAAGGTCTCACTCGGTTTTTCCCCAAATGCATCTTTATACTCAAGTGAAAAACGACCTAAATGTGTAACACCCCATTTATAAGCAATTTCAGTAATATTAATTTTATGCGTAGACTGTGAAATTTCATTATAAATACATTTAAGTCGGTAATGGCGTATATAAGCATTTGGACTGCATTTTAAATATTTTTTGAAAATTGTATTCAGCTTTTTCTTGCTTAATCCAGATGCATATTCTAAATCTGAAATTTCAATTTTTTGATGTATATTTTTTTGTATGAATTCTAACAAGCGAGTAAAGAAGTCAGGATAATCTAAAGTATTTTTATAAATTAAATCACTATAGTTATTGGGTTGAGATAATAATAATGACTTCACGATAATATATTCAAAATCTGAGCGCATTTCTTGAAAAAATGAAGTATTGGTAAAATTGTTTGTGAAATTTTTAATACTGTCTATTAAATCCCACCATGCTTTAATTTTTGGGTTGTTTTGATCCATCACATTTTGAAATACCAAAGCTTCGGTAACTGGTTGAGAGATTAAATCTGAAAGTATTTTTTCAACAAAAGTCTTTGAAAAAGAAATGAATGTTTGCACACAGTCTTTGTCAATAATTAGTTCAAATTTATCTTCAGGTGAAACAATGGATGCTTGATCATAACAGGCGTAAAAAGTTTGACCATCTTTTTTAAATAGTGGTCGCCCATTTTTAGGGCGCGTTATACAAAAGTGGTTCATATTTTCATGCGTATGCGTTTTGAAAATTACATCTTTACCATATGTTAAATCCCCAATAATCATACGACCGATTTGTGATCCATGAAAACTAAAATCCAATGGTTCATATTGATTAAAATCGACTAAATCATGTGGGCCAATGATTAAATCAAGACAATGGTTGGCATCATGAATATTCTGCGTATGTGATTGAATCGTAGAAATAGACCTATGTTGCTGGCTATACATAAATACCTCTATCCTTAGCTTGCTTATCATTACTTATGCAAAAATCAATCCATGATTTTGCTTTTTTTGTTTTATCTCAAATAAATAAATTAATCTAAAATAGCAGAATATAAAAATACTCTTTTGGTACTAAATTAGATTAATTTGATATGTTATTTAAAAGTGGTAAGCAACACGTAACATAGGGCTACTCGCGGTCGCTCCTGAACCAGCAACACCAGATGCATCATTACCATATTTATTTTTCCAGTATTGATAAGCAATCCCAGCTTTCAATTTTGGTTGATTGGCAGATTTATCTTTGAGTAAAGAATACATTAAAGACATGTCTACAAAGATTTCGCTGGCGGTAGGCTCACCAAAAGGATCTTTCCCTTTGGTACTCATCCAAACACCTATGCCTTGATAATTCCAATTCGATTGCATAATAGGAAAATCCCAAAGCACTTGAAGTGCTAAGTAAGGATCATAGGTATATTTTTTACTCAGTACATTAGCATCATTGCTCTCGTAATAGCCTAGCAAACTGAGATTAAGATAGCCTGGTGTATTTAATGTAACACTTGGACCAGCAACATACATTTGTCGATTTGAACCATAATCATCATTCTTTGTATTCCAGTCAAAACCTACTGTAAAACCATATGTCTTGAACCAACTAGAATCATTCAGTTTGTGTTGCGTGATACTTGGGATATCTAAGGTATGACGATAAATTGCATATGCCTCTTGAGCTCCTCGACCAGAAGCTTTGTTTGCATTTGGTTCAGCTGAGGATTGATGCATATTGAGTTGAAAAAAATTGGTGCCATATTTATAGCCGCTTAGGTGTACAAGACTAAAAATATATTTGTCAAAATCACCGTCTTTAAATGGTTCTGAGAAATCTTGACCATAACTGACAGCCAGTGAAGTATCACTCCAATTTGCCGCTTGAACTGCAGTGCCTAATGCAAAGCAGATTGATCCAGTGAATAACCCCTTTAAAATATAATTCACAGCTAAATTCCCTCTTAAAATAAATAAGCCGACAGTGAAACTGTCGGCTTAAGTGGTGGATTAACGAATATTATGCTTTTCCAAAATTGGTAAAACATGATCACGGAAATACGGAAATTCGCGGCTATAATCGAGGAATGAAAGAGTCGTTCCTCTAAAACCAGCTTCATGTAAATCTAAAATACCTTGCGCGACTTGTTCAGGTGTACCGACTAATGGAAAGCCACCATGGCCTACACTCATTGCATCACGAATGGATTGTTGAACCTCTTTTGGGAAACTTTGAGCATGTGCAAACATTAAGCTCATCAGATTGTCAACGGCGACAGTATCAGCATTGTTTAATTGACGATCCCATTCTGCTTTGGCTTCCTCTTGTGTAGGTCTGCAAATGACATGGGAGAAGGTCATCACATTGACTTCTCGGTTTACGTCGCGACCTGCTTGTTTAAGCTCATCAATTTCAATCTTGCTTCTGCCCAAGTCTGAAGCTGGTGTAAAAAGAAAGTCCGCATTATTAACGGCAAATTCACGTCCATTTTTTGAACCAGCAGCATTGAAGATAGGCGGATGTACAAGTGGTTTTGGTTTTCCATAAGTTCCTTTGGTTTTGAAAAACTTACTTTCAAAATCAAATTTTTCTTCACTGGTCCATACTTTTTTAATCAGGTCATACCAGTCTTGTGCATAACCATAACGAGTTTCGTGATCATCAGGTAAATGTAGACCGAGTGCTTCATATTCAGGTTTATTCCAGCCTGCAACGATGTTGAGTCCAATACGACCTTGACTAATCTCAGATAGCGTTGCAATTTGCTTGGCAACTACAACTGGATGATTGGGGACGGTCTGAATTGTCGCAAAAACTGTAATGTCTTTGGTTAAAGCCAATAATGCGGCCGCCCAGGTCATGGTCTCTAAAATTGTTCCTTGAAAGTCTGTTTCACCGCCATAGCCTGTAAAGCGAGCAATCGGTAACATGAAGTCGATACCAGCTTCATCTAGCATTTTTCCAAGTTCGAGATTCTTTTCCCAGCTCGCACTCCATCGATCTTCAAGAGTTGAAATGGTCATTCCACCTGAGCAGTTAGAAGCAAATGAGCCGAGTAGAAAGCGATTATCATTGAAAAAGTGATGTTGATTCATTTTAAAAAATCCTTAAATTTCGTGAATTCGCTATACACCAGCAAATGCTTGATGAAGATTTGCTTGTTTATATTGCCCGTTATGGAACACCAATGGATTTCCAAGCTGATTACGGCAGGCTTCAATTTGTCCCACAATAATGTAGTGATCCCCAGCTTCATGAAGCTCATACTGACGACAAACAAAAGTGGTTAAGGATTTATTTAGAATGGGGATGCCCATATACTCATCAACGTCATCTAAGCCTTCGAATTTGTCATCAGAAGATTTTGAGAAATGCTTAGACTCTTGATACTGATCTTCACTCAAGATATTGATGGCAAAATATTCTGCCTGTTTGAAATCTTCGAAATGTGTCGCAGATTTTGCGATGTTCCATAAAATTAAAGGTGGATCAAGCGATACAGAAGTAAATGAGTTCGCTGTCATTCCAATTTTTTTATGATTTGAATCTAATGCAGTTACTACTGTAATCCCAGTTGCATACTGACCTAAGAGTTGTCGTAACGAGCGTTGCTCCAACTGTATTACAGGTGTCATTTCATTTAACATGATCATAATCCTTCATCTTAATTCTGATTGTCAGAATGAGTTCCTTTATTCGCCAATCGGTTTATTTTCACTGGATGGCCAAGTTGGCATCAGTTCATTTGAGGGTAAAGTTTCATCTAAAAGTTTCTTGGCAGTTTCAACACCTGCAACAGGTAGTCCAGTTGGATCTAATACGCCAATTTGCACCAGTAAACTTGCCTGATCCCAATAGATATGCTCATGACATAGTTTCGGTCCACGGAACTTGATAATGCCGAGCATTGGAATCTCTACATATTTTCCCGTCGGTTTAATTCCAGGAATTAACCAATCAATTTCCTCATCATGAGTAAAACTCATAATGAATTCATCAACGACTTGAGTTGCGCCTACAGTTCGTGAAATAGGCGTCAGTTTCATATCTTTCGGATTGTTATGAACAAAATGGTATTGATAGAAGCGAGCTAATTGTTTGTAGCCGACGCCACCTGTCAATGTTGGAATGTGATTGACATAAGGCTCTGCCACCATTGTTGCCATCGTGTCTGGAACATTTCGAGTGTCAAATTCAAATCGAACATGCTCTTCCCATAGCGCAGCGAGGTCGTAATTTGGTCCTATTGCTTTGCGTAAAGCTGTAATGGTTCTTTCATGTGCCATGAGTGCACTAGGCTTGTGATAATGCATACTCTGTGGGCGAGCAAAGGCATGATCGACATCTGGATAAATATATGTTTCAACTTTTGAGCTGTTTTGCAGAGCAAGTAGGATTTGATCACGAGTGTTAGAATCACAGAACTGATCTTGTTCAGCAAAATGAAGTACCAGTTTGGATTGAATGTTGACTGCTTCTTCTAGGTTTTGCTCGATTCCTACACCATAGTAAGAAACAGAACAATTTAAATCTGGAATGCGGCAAGCTGCGAGATATGCCAATTTACCGCCTAGGCAGTATCCGACCAATCCAGTACCTGCATCTTGATCAACTGTTTCAAGGGATTTGAGTTTTTCAATTGTAGATTTGATATCTTCAATACCCAGATCTTGATTAAATTGAGTATATAAGTCATATGCTTTTTGAAAGTCTTCTTCGGTATAACCGAGTTCTACATTAGGTTGAATACGCCAAAATAAATCAGGAACAATAACTGTATAACCTTCTTCAGCCAAAAAGTCTGCCTTTTGACGCATAACTTCATTAACACCGAAAATTTCCTGACATAACACAAGACCAGGACCTTTACCTGCTTCAGGTACTGAAAGATATGCTTTAAACGAACCTGCTGATGAATGTACATCAATATATGAACCAGCCATCTCGATAATCTCCTTTACTGTTGAACTTATCATCGGCATCAGCAGGATTTTTGACTATCCAAATAGAGTTCAAGTTTTATCCGTTTTAGGTCCCTTCATCGATATGCATCTGTTAAAAAAGCTACCACTTGCTTACTTTTAAGCAGCTTGAGTAGTGGAGAAGGTGCTAAAATATAGTGGGCATATGAGGATCGATTCAGTGGATATTTTTCCAATTTCATTAAAATTGCAGCAGCAACCTTGCTTGATTGTCGGTGGAGGGCATATTGCATATCGCAAAGCACTGTTACTGCAAAAATCAGGAGCAAAAATTTCGGTTATTTCACCTGAGATTGAGGCGCAACTTTTAGAGATTGTCGAGAAAAGCTCTGGTCAATACATTCAAGCTCATTTTGAAGATCACGATTTAAAATTAAACGATTACCGTTTAGTGATTGCTGCCACAGATCAGCCTTTAGTGAATCAACAAGTTTTTGAAGAATGTGAAATCTTAAATGTATTGGTGAATAGTGTTGATGATCCACCACATTGCCGATTTATGGTCCCTGCAATTGTTGATCGCTCTCCACTTGTTATTTCAATTGCGAGTAATGGGACATCCCCAGTATTGTCCAGACAGATTAGAACTCAACTTGAGACTGTTATCCCGCATGGAATTGGAACATTAGCTAAAATCTCTGGTGAATGGCGACAACGTGTAAAACAAAAAATTGAAAATCCTGATGAACGCCGTATCTTTTGGGAAGAGCTGTATGCTGGACCTTTCAAAGAGCGTGTATTTAATAATAATCTGGCTGAAGCAGAAAAAATTATTCATCAGTCTTTAATAGAATGGAACAAACCCAAAGGTGAAGTTTATTTAGTTGGGGCTGGTCCAGGTGATCCCGAGCTTCTCACACTCAAAGCTTTAAGGTTGATGCAACAAGCAGATGTTGTGATTTATGACCGTTTAGTTTCTGGTGCTATTATGGAGTTATGCCGCCGGGATGCTGAAAAAATCTATGTGGGTAAAGCAAGGTCAAATCATGCTGTTCCACAAGAAGGTATTAATGCTTTACTGGTGAAATATGCGAATGAAGGCAAACGTGTCTGCCGTTTAAAAGGAGGAGATCCTTTTATTTTTGGGCGAGGCGGTGAGGAAATTCAAGAACTCTATGAGGCAGGAATTTCATTTCAGGTCGTTCCAGGAATTACCGCAGCATCAGGGTGTTCAGCCTATGCGGGTATCCCTTTAACTCATCGTGATTACGCACAAAGTGTTCGCTTCTTGACTGGACATTTGAAGGAAGGTTCTCCTGAACTTCCGTGGAATGAACTCGTGTATGAACACCAAACATTGGTACTGTACATGGGGCTTGTTGGATTAGAAAAAATCTGTGAAAAGCTTATTCAACATGGTCAACGAGCAGACATGCCTGTTGCTTTAATTTCTAAAGGTACGACACCAGAACAAAAAGTTGTTGTGGGGACTTTGGCAGATATCGCTTCGAAAGTGTTAGAAAATCAAATTCAGGCGCCAACTTTGACCATTATTGGTGAGGTGGTGAAATTAAGAGAACAGTTGAAATGGCAAGACGAACTGTAAAAGTCTGCTATAAAGTTGAGAAATTATTGTGATTCATGTTGTTTTATACGAACCAGAAATTCCTGCAAATACAGGAAACATTATCCGTTTATGTGCAAATACAGGAGCACAATTACATTTGGTCAAACCGCTAGGTTTTGAGCTAGATGATAAGAAGTTAAAGCGTGCTGGATTAGATTACCATGAATGGGCTCGCATGCAGATATGGGATAATATTGAAGCATGTCTGGAAAATCTAGCGAGTCAAGGTGTGGATCAAGATTCGATTTATCCTTTAACGACCAAAGGTACCGAAACACCACATACCTCGAATCTGAATAGACCAGTTGCTTTACTCATGGGGCCTGAAACGCGCGGACTACCTGAACATGTCCGTATGATGTTCCCAAAGCAACATTGGATTCGTTTGCCCATGGCGCCAAATTCTAGAAGCTTAAATTTATCTAATGCTACGGCAGTAATTGTTTATGAAGCATGGCGACAACAAGGGTTTAAAGATTTAACTTAAGTCAGTAAGGTCATCGAAAGGTGACCTTTTTTAATGCATAAAAGTTTAGTAAAACTTGGCTAATATAATGAAATATTCATTAAGAATAAAATTAAAATAATGATTTTAAATACGATTTGATTTTATATTTCGGGAATCCAATTTTTTTGAGTAAAAGTTTAAAAAATATACAAAACGGTCAAATTTTTTATTTGTTAATGAAATTAATATTTATATAAAACAAAGTTTTAGGTTTTATTTTTGTTGATCTTAAACTAGCTGTCATCCAAACGAGATATTAGAAATTCGACCAATTGGTATATTTGTTGCTTAGTTAAAGTGAATATATGGTTCCGATAAATTTGATAGATGAACTGTGATTTGTACTTAAACGAAATGAATTTATCATTGTACAGCCAATGTCTAAAGATGTTCGACATTGGCTCACATTACCAATGGGGTGATATGTGATGAAAGAGAATTGGTTTTCCAAATTTACTCCTTTTCAAGGAGATATTGAAAAAACTCCCGTTGCCATGAACGAGTATTTGCCTGCAGGACAAAGTATTGTACTTGGATTACAACATACATTTGCCATGTTTGGTGCAACAGTGTTGGCACCGCTGCTCATGGGGTTTGATCCTAGTCTAACGATCCTGTTATCTGGTATAGGCACGATATTATTTTTCCTTATCACAGGTGGGAGAGTGCCAAGCTATCTTGGGGGTAGTTTTGCTTTTATTGGTGCTGTGATTGCTGTGACAGGCTATACCGGTTCAGGGCTAAATCCAAATATTGGGATTGCCTTAGGTGCAATAGTGGTATGTGGCATTTTCTATGCCTTGATGGGTTTGCTTGTAATGAAAACGGGTTCTCAATGGATGGAGAATCTTTTACCACCAGTTGTTGCTGGTGCAATCATTATGATTGTTGGATTAAATTTAGCACCTGGGGCGATTAAAGCCGTATCAGGTAATGAGTTTGATACATGGATGGCTTTGTTGACCGCAATGTGTATTGGTGGTGTCGCGGTATTTACAAGAGGAATGTTGAGACGATTATTGCTATTGGTGGGTTTGATAGTTCCGTATCTTGTATATTTTGTTTTAGCCAACGTGATGGGAATGGGTAAACCAATCGATTTTAGCTCGGTTTCAAATGCGGCATGGTTTGGTTTACCAACTTTATATCAACCTGAATTTCAAATGAATGCAATTCTGCTGATTCTACCTATCGCATTTATTCTTATTGCTGAAAATCTTGCGCATTTCAAAGTTGTAAGTGAAATGACAGGCAAAAATATTACACCCTATATGGGTAGAGCATTTTTAGCAGATGGGGTATGTACCTCTATGTCTGGTGCTGTAGGAGGAACAGGATTAACTACATATGCAGAGAATATTGGGGTCATGGCGGCAACGCGTATTTACTCTACAGTGGTTTTTGTAATTGCGGGTATTGTCGCCATTATTCTGGGATTATCACCAAAATTTGGAGCACTCATTAGCACATTACCTGTCGCAATTTTGACAGGGACTTCAATGATTGTTTTCGGCTTAATTGTAATCGCTGGTGCGAAAATCTGGATCGAAAATAAAGTCGATTTTACTCAAAACGGCAACATTATTGTGGCATCAGTGACTGTGATTATGGGCGCAGGGAACTATTCGATTATGGTTGGTGGACTTGATCTCGGCGGCATTACAACGGCGACATTTGCGGGAATTATTCTAAATCTGATTTTTAATCGAGCTAAGCAAAAGCAGAATCAAATAGTAGCAGACGTTGTACCAGAAAAAACTTAAGTTTGAGACTTAGCTTTTAAGACAAATTTTAGTCAATCCTAAATTGTCGAAAGTTTCAGCAAGATAATGAAAATGTAAAAGATGTATACTTGATACAAGGGGATAAAAATGGGAATACCAGTAATTGATTTAGCAGGTGTAGATATAAACAAACCAGAAAGTGAGGCGACTAAACGTGCAGTTGCTGAACTGAGAAAAGCTGCGATGCATTCAGGTTTTTTCTATGTGAAGAATCATACAGTTCCTTTAGAAATGATGACGCGACAGTTTGCATTAGCAAAAGAGTTATTGGCGCTTCCAGAAGACGTTAAGCAAAAATATGATGTACGTAATTTTTTTGGATTCCGTGGATTTGATAAACTGAATGGTCAGCAATTAGACCCTTACGGCAAGCCAGATTATAAAGAAGGGTTTTATTGTGGTCGTAATTATCCTCAAGATCATCCTTTTGCAATCGCTAAATATCAAAACTATGGTCCAAATCAGTGGCCTGAAGAATTACCTCAATGTGAATTGATTTGTCAGGAGTACATCGATGAAATGTATAAACTGGCAAATTTTCTGATGCAACTTTTGGCACTAACTTTAAATCTGCCATCGAACTATTTTGATGCTTCAAGTAAAGATCCTATGGGAACATTACGTATGTTGCGTTATCCACCTACACCTAAAGAGGATGAAACATATGGCGTTGGCGCGCATACAGATTGGGGGTCAGTCACCATTTTGGCACAAGATCAAATAGGCGGATTAGAAGTGTGCATGCCTGACGGAGAGTGGGTTGCAGCACCACCAATTGAAGGAACATTTGTAGTTAATCTAGGTGATATGATTCCAAAATGGACCAATGGTCTATATCACTCCAATCCACATCGAGTAAAAAATAGTTTTTCAAATGGTGCTTATCGTTACTCTATTCCATTTTTTTATGAACCAGACTATCACGCTGTAATTGAGCCAGTTCCAGGAACATTGAAAGAAGGTGAATTACCTTTATATGCACCATGTACAGTAGGGGAGCATTTAGAAGAAATGTATAATCGTTCATATAAAAAAGCGGAAGAGAATGCAGTAGCTTAAATCTCGCGATACAAAAAAAGCATTATCTATATAATGCTTTTTTTTAATTATTCCAATGATTTATGAGCGATATTGGTTGATAAAGTCCTCAGAACTTAGTCCTTTTTTAGCATGATGAATTGATGATCTTTCCGCATATATTTGTCTGATATAGCGTGCTACTTCGCAGCTATCTGCAAACATATTATATTTCCAACCCAAACCATAGGACCATAAATTAATATTATCCACGGTCATGATTTCAATATTTGTATCCTCATGATCTAAATAATGGTCAATCATCTTGCGAATGACCTCTTTGGTACAGCTTAATTTATATGCATGCCACTCATCATGAGGACACGCATTTTTTGGTGGCTGCCTAAATGGGTATTGAATGCCTCTTCCAGGGCGATTAAGACCGTGACCTTCCCATGGGCTGTATTCTTGGGACCATGTATTTAATGGCCCGTTTGGAACCGCAGGACGTATTTGCCCCCAATGCACCAAATTTTGATTTAACCAATCATCTGCAAAACTATCGCAGTTGAAAGGATCAAGTTTTCTAATCGCTTCTTGGTCATGTTGAAATGAGATATAAGATTCGATTGGATTTTCGATTTTGAAAATACAGTGGCTATAGTCCATCGCCATTTTAAATGGAATACCTTGATGATTGACTAAAGCTGCAACTCTTTCTACCCGGCGATAATCTTCAGACCAATTATCTACGTGATTTTCAAAGGTAATGGTTATACCCTTATTTAGAGCATACTCATAAAAATATAAATAGGCATCAGCAACTTGTTGATCATTAAGATAGTTGAATTTACTGTCTTTTGCTGCAAGCATAATGTTGTGGTATTTGGCACCTACGGCACATGTAAGCTCGATATTTTCTTTGAATATTTTTTCATGTTCTCCCCAAATATAGCATCCGTAACCTGAATAAACTGGGATATTGTATTTTTGACTCCCTTTAATGTAATCATCAATCATTTCACGATGAGTCGGAATGTGATCGATAAAATCCCACACGCTCGATTCTGCAAGTAGGTCGAATTTTTCCATTATTGATGGTTCTTCAAGAGATACTGGATGCTCAAATGATGAGGCTTGTATGCCTAGTCCAGCACAGCCTAATGGAAACATTTTTTTCATAAATTCAATACCAAAAATATATAATTAAATCAGTGAATTGATAATGCAAAAAAAATGCCTTAATCCTTTAATATTTCAATCTATTACATTATTAAAATGGCTTTTTTAAAATATCAGTTGTCTAATACGAACATAAATTTATCGAAATAAATTAGATACGGGGATGTATGATTAAAAACATTAAAAAATACAGCTATGGAATTATAGTAATCATCTGTGCAGGAATGACGACCTCTAAAGTGATGGCACAAAATGAAAATAAAGAACAAGCGGATTTAAATAATATTAATCCATTGACTCAACAGGAAATCGATCAAGCATTAGCTCAGATGAAAGCAAAAATGTTCAAAAATTTGGAAAATTGGAGTGCGGCGTTAAAACGAAATGATTTCGAGCGGACAGGAAAAAATTTGGTGTTAAAAAGTAAGAAACAGCTTGAATTATGTCATATATATCAAGCTTCTGTAGATGAAACATATTCTTTAGCGCAAAAAAATCGCCATCGTATGTCTATAGATGAACAGAAAATTGTGGATGATCGAAATAGGTTTATTGAGTATTTAGGATTCAAAGATAATAAAATTGATACTAAATTAGGTTTTAGTTGTCGATTAATTTAAAAAAAGCACGGATGAAAAATCCGTGCTTTTTAAACTCTAGAAACGGTAACCAATTTTAAAGCTATATCCAATAGCTGTATTGTCTTTAAAATCTGCATCATAGCGATCGGTTCCGAACCAACTAGCAGATTGAGCTTTTGCATCACCTAACCAAAAATATCGTGCACCCGCTTGAATGAATGTATTTTTATTAAAGCTGTACTGACCACCTAATCCTGCACTCCAAAAACCTTCAGATGGACCTAAGGTAGAAACATATTCACCTGCACCAGAGTCCCATCCTCCGATAATGGTCAATGCGAGTTTTTCATTTAATTTTCTTGCGATACCGAATGTTGCAGATATTTGATCTTTTTCATAAGCGATTAAGTCGAAACCACGAGGTCCTTTACCTTGTCCCTCCGTAATAGAAGAAGTTAAAACTCCAAATTTGTATGGACGGATTTTGAACTCAGACCAATCTACCCAACGTAAATTGATATAAGCTAATGTATCAGCCATGATACCTGATTGGAAATCAAGGTTAACTGATTGTGGAGTTGATGCTGAGGTTTTACCTTCTGTATATTGGTAGTCGGTACCAAGTGCCCCAATTTTATCTACAATATGCCACCCAGGATGTACAATAGGTAATGTATCTGTAATCACTTCAGGCATACTTTCTTCAGCTTGAACTGAATAAGAAATTTTTGATCTGTAGGTTAATGAAGCTCTTAATGCAATTTCAGGAATTTGAAATGCAGCACCCGCTAGCCAACCAAAAGCACCTTCTTCAGGCATACTTGCTTTATAGCCTTGATAATCTTTTCTTGTATCACGTCCAAGAAGATCTCTTGAACCTGTACCTTTTTCCTTAAAAGTACTACACAGTGCTACACCACTAGTCTGTGAGTTACATAAATAACCACCTAACAGACTGTAAGCAGTTCCTTGTAAACTAAGATCACCTTTTACTGTTTGATAAACTGGGCCTGCATAAAAATTAAGGTGTTCATTAGGTTGGAAGCCTATGACTAGAGATAAACTATTTGTCGAAACTTCAGCCTCTGTACTGCCATACTCACTGTGAAATGCACCATATTTTGTCGCAGATTCAAGGTCACCTAATGGCAATCGTCCTGAGCTGTTGACTCTGGAATGTTTTTTATCAGAATTTGAATAAGAGGCTTTTGCTCCGAAAGGTTGGTCATAAATTAAACCTAATGAAATATTGTCAGTTACTTGAAATTTTAAATTAATATTTGCAAATCCGAACGTATCAGCAATATCACTTAAATTTGAGCCCGCAATTTCCCCACCTGCATTAATATCATCTGCTGTAGGCATATTCCAACCATTCGGGTCTCTTAATCCTGCAGATGCAGGGCCCGAAGGTTCTGTTCTCATTGTTCCTGAAAGATCAGCATCCAAAATTGAGTAACTAAAATCTACATAGTTTCCTGGCTGTAAAAAGCCATTCATCGATTGGCCTGAACGATCCATAGCTGCAGCATAAGCGCCCGCGGTTGGAAACATTGCGACCAAAATCGCCCCAGTAAGTGTATTCAAACGCATTATTACATTCCCTGTGTAATGAATATTATTAGAGCATTTACTCAAATATTTTGCTCTTTATACACATCGTGTAATTTTTGGTCAATGAGTATCCTGACAAATATGTAATTTTTTGCCAATCATTTTTTATTTAATTTCATGTATTTGCGTTTAAATGTGTTATTTCTCTCATTATTTTGAAATAAAGCTGCCTATTAGGATGTAGAGTTTATTTTTTAAATCAGAAATTTTGATTGATGTTTGATCATTTTGGTCAATTTGCATAATAAAAAAAGGCGCCTAAGCGCCTTTTCTAAAAAATCAATTTTTAACGATCATTAAACTCATCATGTTGAGGAGCAGGGTATTTAAAGCCTTTGGTTTTATAACCTAAATACAAAATACCACCAATTGCCCAAATCAAACCATATTTAAGCGATGCTTGATCGACCTCTAGCCACAATGCAAATACTGCAATAAAGCCGAGTAATGGTACGATAACGAAATTAATAATTTCTTTCGCTGTTTTAGTACGACCATCGCGTAACGCATACCGTGAGATAACAGATAAGTTCACAAAGCTAAATGCTGTTAATGCACCGAAGCTAATTAATGAAATGACAAAGTCTAAATCCATAAAACCAGCGGTTAATGCGACTGCACCTACAATCATGATGTTATATGATGGAGTGAAGTTTTTAGGGCTGATGTGACCAAAAACTTTCTTATTGATGACACCATCGCGTCCCATAACATACATGAGGCGTGATACACCTGCATGTGCAGAAATACCTGATGCCATAACAGTAATGATGGCAAATGCAAGTACATAAGACTGGAACAAAGATCCACCAACCAACAACAAAATTTCAGGTTGAGTTTCTGCAATATTCTGGAAGTATGATCCCGGATTATTAGGGAAATAGATCTGCATGAAATAAGTGCTGACGATAAAGATAATCCCTGCAATTAACGCAGTTAAGAAAATCGCTTTTGGTAGCGTTTTCTCAGTATCTTTAGTTTCTTCAGCGAGAGAACTGAGTGAGTCAAATCCTGTGAATGAGAAGCAGAGTAATGTCGCACCTGTGATCAAGGCACCCACTGAAGTTAACTCATTCCAAAATGGTTCTAAACTCCAAAGTTGGTAGCGTTGTTCAGCAGAGATTGGACCATCCGCGTTATATCCCATTTGGAGCTTGGTATAGACCATCCATGTAAATACAGCGATCACAATTAATTGCACGAATACGATTAAGCTGTTGAAATTTGCAACAAATCGTGCACCACGAAGGTTAATACCTGTCATAAATGCTGTTAACACTATGACCCAGACCCAATGATTGACATCAGGGAATAAAGCCTCAAGATAAATCACCGCAAGGATGATGTTGACCATGGGTGAGAGCAGGTAATCTAACCATGATGACCAGCCAACCATAAAACCAACGTTAGGGTGGATAGATTTTTGAGCATAGGTATACGCTGAACCTGAAGATGGATATCTACGGATCATATGACCATAACTCAATGAAGTCAGTAGGATTGCAACAAGTGCAAAAATATATGATGTAGGAACGTGGAAATTACTTTCTTCTGATACCAAACCGAAAGTATCAAACAACGTCATTGGCTGAATATAAGCTAAACCGATAATAATGATGTGCCAGAGTCCTAGCGTTTTTTGCAGTTTAGCTGCCGATTGAGTCCCAGTTATATTAGTCAACGGCTTTATCCTCTTAATCGTTGATCAAGGATCAGTCAAATCAATTAAGGATCGTTTGAGACGAACGATCCCCCCTAATGTTTTTTCAAAAGTGCGCCAATCTAAACCATATTGGTGCAGTTTGTCAGTAGTTTGTGTGAGTTTTTTAGCAGGATTTATGCCAAAAGTATTGAACTCATGAGTTAAAACAACTAACAAATGAAAAGCCTGATGTCTAAAAAAACATCAGGCTAGTTTTAAGCGTATCTTTACTTATTTTGAGAAATTTACCAAGCTTTTTCTAAGATAGATTTCAAATCTTTTAATGTTGCTTCTTTAGGGTTGAAAATGATTGATCCGTCATTTAACGCTTTTTCGGCAACTTCATCTAATTGAGATTGCGTAACTTTGCCTGTCTCACGTAATGTACGTGGCAGTTTAGTTAAATCATAAATGCGATCGCGCATTGTGTTGATAATCGCAATAGCTTTATCTGCACGTTGATTTGCTGGTGTCTGTGCATAGATATCAGTACCTGCAAGCGGTAATAACAGATCAGCAATCTTATCGCCATTAACATCCTTATTGTAATCAAGCACATAAGGGAGGAATAAGTTCATGCACAAACCATGTGGTAAGTGAGCAACGGCACCTAAAGCATGTCCAAGGGAGTGAACAATACCGACCATTGCGTTTGAGAATGCAATACCAGCCATGGTCGATGCTTGAGCAAGTTCTAAACGGGCATCAGCATCTTTTGGATTTTCCAAAACTTTAAACAAGTTTTCACTAATTTTTTTAATTGCAGCAGTAGCGTAAGCATCACTGATAGGATTCGCTGCCAAACACGTATAGGCCTCAACTGCATGTGTCATTGCATCTATTCCTGTCATTGCTGTCAGGTGTGGAGGTAGTGTTAAAGTCATACGTGGATCTAAAATTGCAGCACTAGGCATTAAATATTTTGAAGCAAATGCCATTTTTTGATTATTCGCTGTATCTGAAACCACAGCAACCATCGTGACTTCAGAGCCTGTACCTGATGTTGTTGGGATAACAAAAAAAGGCTTTAATGGGCGAGGCAGGTTGTGAGCACCTGAATATTTCAGCAGATCATCGCCTCCTTCCGAGACGAGAATATTGGCAGCTTTTGCTGTGTCGATGACTGAACCACCACCAATTGCAATAATTGCATCGCATTGATTGTTGCGATACATCTCAGTCACGGCTTTTACTGTTTCTAAACTTGAGTCCGGCGGAACTTCATCAAAAATTGAGCCAATTTTTACTTCTGTCGCTGCAAAAGCAGCTTCCACTGGTTCAAGTAGACCATTGGCACGTACGCCTTTGTCTGTGATGATGAGTGGTTTTTTTGAACCCATTGAATCTAGCTCAAATGGAATGTGTTCAAGCGCAGCATTACCAGCAATCACTTTAACTGGACAGAAAAATTCATAATATGGTTTAGCCATGCTTAAGCACTCCCTTTAATATATGACTGAGCAACTTTGAGATAAATATTTGCTGCACCTGTCAATTTTTCTTTTAATGACAGATTGACCGGATATTCTTTGACTGCAAGTTCAGCGACTAATTTTGGAAGAATAAGGGCTTCCATTTTATTTAGACAACGCACTAAACGTATTGCATGACCTAAATCGCCATCAGCAATCATACGGTCATTTGCAAATGCTTGTGCAGTACTTTCTTGGAAAGAAAATACCAAAAAAGCATGATGCATATGTTTAAAGGTAATCGTTAAATCTGGTTTTTTTGATGCATGGTCGACTAAGACAAGTTGATGTTGTGGATTCACTTGTGCAATAAAAGCCGCATCACTGTTGAAAACGTCCATTGAAATCGTGAAGCCGACAGGAAATTTAGCAATTTCCTGTTTTATTTCTTCATCGACTTGACTTGCCATCGCTAAGCCTCTGCCAATCACGTCAAGCATGAGTTTGACATAAGCTTGTTCTAGCGCGGGCTTTACAGAGTTAATAGAAATCACTCACTTGTCCCTTATCACATAGTTTTATAATTTAGAGTAAATACTCTAAAATTATCTAATGACAAAGTAAAGGAGTTTTAATGATCTTTCACGATAATTTGACTGAACAGGTCACTTTTTTTTAGATAGGCAATGAGGTCTTGAACTAGCGTATCAAAACTTGGGTAGGGATTTATCAAATCAGAGATTCTGACCATTTCAAGACCTGCATAACCACATGGATTAATGGTTTGGAAGCCTTCCAGATCACAATCTATATTAAGTGAGAGTCCATGATAGCTGCGACCTTTTCGGATTTTAAAGCCCAGAGATCCAATTTTTCTACCATCAACATAAACACCAGGTGCATCTGGTTTAGCATAGGCTTCGATACCGTATTTTTTTAATAAATCGATCATGACATTTTCTGCATAGCTGACCAAAGTACGGACATTCCAGCCTAATCGATTTAAATCAAACATAAAATATGCAACTAATTGACCTGGACCATGCCAAGTGACTTGTCCACCACGATCAGTTTGAACTACCGGAATATGACTAGGCACTAATATATGTTCAGGTTTGCCAGCTTGTCCTTGGGTAAGCACAGAATCGTGCTGCAAAATCCAAAATTCATCTGCTGTTTGATCGTCACGCTGTTCTGTCACCAGCTTCATTTCTTGGAAGCGATCTTCATAAGAAGTGGTTTGGTTATAGTGACGAATAATCAATTGAGGTTTGGTTTTGACATCCACGGAGGTTAAGGCTCACATTCAAAAATGAGTTTTATTATAGACAATATTGTTGAATTAAGTGTGACCTAGGCACATACTTGATGAATAATTAACAAACATAAAAAAACACGCATGAAGCGTGTTTTTTTATTAAAGTGCAGTTTTAATTAAAGGGCAAGCAGCCAAGTCTGCATATACTTGATGTACTTGCTCAAGCTCTTCAAAACGAAGTTGCGCAGTAATTGAATGATACTTGCCTGTACGCGATGGTGTCACTGTCATTGCATTCCCATCAAAATCAGGGAAATGTTTAACAAAAATGTCATTCACGGCTTTGCGTAAATCCTCACCTGCAAGACCAATCAATTTAATTGGATAATCCATCGGAAACACCCAAAGATGTTCTTGTAGTTCGCGTGATGGAGTGCGATCGATCATGTCAGTCATAGGACACCTCATTAGTAAAAATACCTGCTAGGCGCAGGTATTTAGAATTATTTGCTACATGCTTTATATTATGGGGGAGTGTCCCCCATATTCAAGCCTGTATTATCCTATGGATAGATTAGTCATTCTCAAGGAACGAGCGTAAATGTTCAGAACGCGATGGATGACGTAATTTACGTAACGCTTTTGCTTCGATCTGACGAATACGTTCGCGTGTTACATCAAACTGTTTACCAACTTCTTCCAAAGTGTGGTCCGTCGGCATATCAATACCAAAACGCATCTTCAAGACTTTAGCTTCACGTTCAGTGAGGTTTTCAAGTACCTCACGTGTTGCTTCTTTCAAGCCTTCTGAAGTTGCAGCATCAACTGGTGAAGTGATGTTACCATCTTCAATGAAGTCACCAAGATGTGAGTCTTCATCATCACCGATCGGTGTTTCCATCGAAATTGGTTCTTTAGCGATCTTAAGCACTTTACGAACTTTGACTTCGTCCATTTCGAGGCGTTCACCTAACTCTTCAGGTGTAGGTTCACGTCCCATTTCTTGAAGTAATTGACGAGATACGCGGTTGATCTTGTTAATGGTTTCAATCATATGCACAGGAATACGAATTGTGCGTGCTTGGTCAGCAATTGAACGTGTAATCGCCTGACGAATCCACCAAGTTGCATAAGTCGAGAACTTATAACCACGACGGTATTCAAACTTATCTACGGCTTTCATCAAGCCAATGTTACCTTCCTGAATCAGATCGAGGAACTGTAAACCACGGTTGGTATATTTTTTCGCGATGGAGATGACCAAACGTAAGTTCGCCTCAACCATTTCTTTTTTAGCACGACGTGCTTTTGCTTCACCAATCGCCATACGTTTAGAAATATCTTTAATTTCACGTACAGTAAGGTCGAGATCTTTTTCGATATCAGCGATTTTTTGTTGGAAAGCAAGAACGTCAGGGCGTACTTTCTCTAAGTATGGTTTTTGGTCAGCAGTGGCTTTAGCAATTTGCTCATCTAACCAAGCTGGGTTTGATTCTTGACCAGGGAACGTTGTACGGAATTGAGTACGGTCCATACGACCACGACGAACTGCGTAGCGCATTACTTCACGTTCTGCTGTACGAATTTGTTCATGCGTGCCACGAATCATTTCATAAATGATGTCAAACAAACGTGGTGTGAACTTAAACATCATAAAGACGGTTGCGAGCGACTCAAGAGCTGCTTTACCTTCTTTACTGTTACGACCGTGTTTTGCGATCGCATCTTTAGTCGCATTCCACGCAGCTTCTAACTCTGCAAAACGCACTTTTGCGATTTCAGGGTCTGGACCTGAATCACCTTCAGAATCATCATCACTTTCAGACTCTTCTTCATCATCGTCATCAAGTTTTACATCTTTAGTTGGTTTAGTCTCTGTTTCTTCTTCAAGATCAGCATCAACTTCTTCTAAAACTTCTGGAATTTCTTCATCAGACTCTGGATCTAAATAGCCTGAAAGGATATCGGCTAAACGACGCTCGCCAGTTTCGTAATCTTTATATTCTTGTAATACAACTTCAACCGCATTTGGCCAATAAGCAATTGAGTTTAAAACGTCACGAATACCTTCTTCGATACGTTTTGCAATCTGAATTTCGCCTTCACGAGTCAACAGTTCAACTGTTCCCATTTCTCGCATATACATACGAACAGGGTCAGTTGTACGACCAGGCTCATTTTCTACAGATGCTAAAACTGCAGCTGCTTCTTCTTCAGCAACTTCGTCAGTCGTTTCTGCGCTACTACCATCAAACATTGCATCGTCAGATTCTGGCGCACGTTCGTGTACAGGAATACCGACGTCTTGAAGCATCTGGATGATATCTTCAATCTGTTCGCTTTCAGTGATCGAGTCTGGGAGATGATCGTTAACCTCAGCGTAGGTTAAGTAACCTTGTTCTTTGCCTCGGCTAATCAGAGCCGCTACTTGTGAAGTAGGGGAATGCATATCGCTCATCTTTGCTCTCTTCTCGTTGAATCTGTGGCGGGGAAAAACCGTGCATTCTAGCACAATTAACTTATCTTTAGTATCGTATTAACTCAGTATAATTGGTTTTGAAAACCAATGAATTAAGCTATTTAAGTCAATATTGGGTCAAAATTGTTCATTTCAAGCACATCATGCTTTTTATTTTAAACCAACAATAAGGCTCTGATCCTTGATTAAATAATGACATATTTTTTTGTCCAAAAAAAACTAAAATTTGTATAAATATCAGCGAAAAATAAAATAAAACTTGACAAGTATTCTGAACAAAGATAAATAGCGCCTAGCCCCATTCATTTTTTCACACATGAGGTAGTTTTAGTGTCTTCTACAGATTTTGAACTAGATGATAACTACGGTGATGATGATGTTAGTTTTGATGAAACTACGAGCAAAATTAGCGCCAAAGAATCATTAGAAAAGCGTCGCTTGATTGATGACTTACTTGCACAGCGTCGTTTAGATCGTGAATTGAAAGATCTTGAATATGATTTTGACGATGATGATTTCGACGATGATGAAGACTAAATTAGATTGGGTATCCTGATCTAAAGTGTTATTCTACGAAATTAAGATACAACCTTTGGAAATATAATGAGTGCATTAGATTTAGACTTGTTAAGTGACTACTTAGATGGCGACCAAAATGAGCATGGTCTAGATTTTGCTGCAACTCATGGTTTTTTGTGTGCGACAGCTGTAGGTCCTCAATTTGATCGTTGGTTGGATGAGTTATTTGACAATAATCAAAAGAAAGTGCCTGCAGAGATCGTAGCTCAAATTAAACTTTGGTTAGAAGATTTACGTCAAAAACTTGCCAATGAAGAAGGTATTGAATTTCCTTTTGAAATTGAAGAAGCAGATGTAGAGTCAAGCCTTGGGGATTGGAGTGTAGGCTTTGTCGATGCAATGTTCTTAAATGAAGATGCATGGTTCACACCTGAGTTTGAAGAGCAATTAGTTGATCTCACTCTGCCAATTATGGTGTTCAGTGGTGTTGACGAAGAGGATCCTCAAATGGAATCTTTCCGCCGTAACGGTCAATTGATGGATGAGCTTGCAGAAGAAATTCCAGATAACTTGAATGAATTGTATTTGATGTATCATACGCCGAACTAATTAAAAAGCACCGTAAGGTGCTTTTTTTATTTTGAGTGCTTTCTTTTTTGTCTGCGGTACACAATCCAAATGATTATACCGATGACAATAGCGAGAATGAGATAGCTTACTTGGCTAAATATTCTATGCATCATTTCAGTATTATTTCCAAAATAATAACCGACATATGCTAAAAAGGTGGTCCATATAACCGTGCCTAAACCACTATAAAACATAAACTTTGCAAAAGGCATTTTGCTCATGCCTGCAGGTATGCTAATCAGGGATCGTACTGCTGGAACCATACGTGCAAAAAAAACGATTCGATGTCCATATCTTTCAAACCATTCTAATGATTTATCAACATCAGCTACTTTAATAAATAAATACTTGCCATATTTCTCAACGAACGCATAGAGCTTTTGATCAGAGATCTTACGTCCTAACCAATACAGCGTAGCGGCAGCTAAGAGCGAACCTATACTTCCTGAAATAATGACACCAATCAAAAGTAATTGACCCTGAGAAGCGGTATAGCCAGCTGAAGGCATAATAATCTCTGAGGGTATAGGTGGAAAAACATTATCGAGAAACATCAATAGAGCAATGCCGAAATAGCCCAATTGCTCCATCACTGAAATGATCCAATCTTTCATAAGTGATTTGTATTCTAAAGTTAAACCTATGCTAGAGGTTTTTAAGAAAAAATACAGTGAAATTAAGTTAATGCATTAATTCAGGGTGTTGAATTTGTATAAGTGTATGAACATAGACTTCTCGTAGGATATAGCTGACGAGAAGGGGAGCTATGCTGATGATGAAGATAAGACTCATTGAATTTCTCATCTGAAAACCGATTGCTAAAGCAATAATTGCGCCGATACAAGCACCTAACGTTACGATAAAATAATGGGATTGGTTACGTATATGCAATTTAACATCAGAATTATGTGAATCGATATATATAAATTTTAAATGTGTCGGTACAGCTGATACACGATCTAAATGATTATGGTGAGCAAAATTCCGTTGAACAGGAAGATATTTGAATGGCACTCGATTCATGACTTTCATCCTTGAGCTAAATTTATTTCCTTCATATTAAATTTATCTGAATGACTTCATGTGTTTTGTGTTGTTCTCAAATAACTTTGTAATGGTGATATATCAGAATTGAAATTTTGTTTGTTCAATGTAAAAAGCGTCATCTACACTGTAATGTAGACAACGCTTTTGTAAGTTAAATAAAATATTTTTTGTTTAGAGGCGTTTACGTTTTGCAGCAATAATCTGAGACTGGCGCATACGGAAACCTTCTTTCTGCTTTTCTGTTGTTTTATCGATACAATAAACACATGATACGCCATGTTCGTAACTTGGTAATGCTACTTCTTCAGGGGTTAATGGCCAACCACAAGCATGGCACTTCACATTTTGACCTTCTTCCACTCCGTGTGTAACCGCAGTACGACCATCAAAAACAAAGCATTCACCTTCCCATAAACTTTCTTCAGGAGGGGTTTCTTCTAAATATTTAAGAATACCACCTTTGAGGTGATATACCTCTTTAAAGCCTTCTTGAAGAAGTAGTGAAGTTGATTTTTCACAACGAATTCCACCTGTACAAAACATGGCAATCTTTTTATCTTTATGCTGTTCAAGATTGTTTTTTACATATTCAGGGAATTCGCGGAACGTTTCAGTTTTCGGATCAATTGCCCCTTTGAATGTGCCTGCTTTGTATTCGTAATCATTTCTTGTATCGACTAAGATCACGTCATCACGTGCAATGAGTTCGTTCCATTCTTTAGGGTCTAGATAGTGACCAACTAAGTCGCGTGGCTTCACTGGAACACCTAAAGTCACGATTTCTTTTTTATGTTTGATTTTCATTTTACGGAATGGTTTTTCGTCACTGTGTGACTCTTTATATTCCATGTCATTAAATCCTTCATTTAAAAGGAATTGATGAATGACATCAATTGCATGGCGGTCACCTGCAACTGTTCCGTTAATCCCTTCATGGGCAACAATAAGAGTACCGCATAGGTTGATGGTTTTTACCAACTCAAGTAATTTTTGTTGAAGTGCTAGAGAATCTACAACTTCTTTAAATTGATAAAGTGCCGCAACAACCCAACCAGTGGTCGCTTGCTGTTCTACAGGTGCAAGCTGTTCTACAGTAGCGTTCATGGAGTACTCCAAATGTATTAATATAGGGATAAAATCAGGCGCGTATTCTAACGCGATTTTTGAAAATATGCGAGAAAGCCATAGAAAATTTATGGTTTTATATGAGGAAAATGTTTTGAATACAGCGCGTCGAATCCCTTCATTAACACCATGTGCGGGACGTTGTTCAACAGTGTTTGGTGATGCGGTATGTCGTGGTTGTCGACGTTTTAATCATGAAGTGATTCAATGGAATACTTATAATGAGGAACAACGACTGAGTATTTGGAAACGTTTAGATCAACAACTGGATCAAATTTTGGTTCCAATGCTTCCTCATGCTCAACTTTCTGAGGTGGAAAAATTCATTGAATCAAAAAGAATCCGAGTATTGGAGAATGCTTCAAAAGGCCGAAAATTATATCATGCGCTTAAAATTTGTGAAAAAAACAAGCATTTAGCAGAGCAGAGTGGTTTAGGTATTTCAGCTCCACATGTTAAACCGATCTGGACTGAGTTTGAACGTCGGGTTCTAGCTTTGGCGAATGCCAGTTATGAATTAGCTTGGTTAAGAGCAGATGGGATTAGCCAGAGCTTGCAGTTGGTGGATGAAGAGTAATTCTATGATAATTTGTTATAAAAAAACTCGCTCAAGTAAGCGAGTTTTAGTCAATCATTAAGCAACTTGGACAGGAATACAATTTGCTGTGTGATTCACAGTGTTATCTGGATTTGCATAAACCAAACGTGGTTTATGTGCATCAGCTTCTGCAACAGTAAAATCACCGAAAGTCGCGATAATAATAATGTCACCTAGATCTGCTTGGTGAGCAGCACCACCATTTACAGAAATAATGCCTGAGTTTTCTTCACCACGGATTGCGTAAGTTGTAAAACGCTTGCCATTAGTTACATTCCAAATATGAATTTCTTCATATTCACGAATACCAGCTAAATCTAGTAATACACCATCAATTGCACATGAACCTTCATAATGAAGTTCAGCTTGTGTTACAACTGCACGGTGGATTTTAGCTTTTAATAAACGAGATAGCATGGGAAGCGTCTCCTGAGTTGTTCTAAGATTGTTTTATTATCTAGAAACAACAGTTTTTTAATTTGGGTGAAGCATTTGAAAGCGCATTTTGCCCTCAAATTTTCATCGTGGCAAGAAAAATTGTTGAACAAAAATTAAATTTATCAACTACGGTTTGTAGGCATTTATTTGATTCATTGCCTGCTGAATTTCACCATTCACTAATAATTTTGTACGACTTAGTGCATGATGAATTGCATCATCAATGAGCGTTTGTTCACTTGAGGGTGCTTTACCTAGAACATGACCTGATACACGGTCTTTTGATCCAGGGTGTCCAATTCCAATACGTAAACGATGGAAGTTGGGACCTGTATGAGGAACAATGTCACGTAAACCGTTATGACCACCATGACCACCACCCGTTTTAAGGCGAATAATGCCTGGGTCCATATCAAGTTCATCGTGAGCAATAAGCATTGCTTCTGGAGAGATTTGGTAGAATTTTGCGAAGGGTACAACACTTTGACCAGAACGGTTCATAAAGGTTGAAGGTAATAAAAGTCGAACGTCTTGTCCTTCCACATTACCACGACCACTTAATCCATTAAATTTAGGGTCATTTTTAAGTGTTATGCCATATTGTTCTGCAAGACGTTCTACATACCAGAAGCCTGCATTATGGCGGGTTTGAGCATACTCTTTACCAGGGTTGCCCAAACCAACAATCAGTGAAATATGAGACACTAATTTACACCATCAACACTTATGCGCGTTTGAAGTCAGCGTGCATTGGAGTGTTTTTAGCTGGGTGACGTTGTAAAGCTTGGATTTTAACGCTTTCAACTTTACCATCAACATCAATTTCGATTACTTCTTCAAAGAAAGCGTTGTCTTCTAAGAATTTAACAAGCTGACGAAGCTCAAGTGTAATTGCTACAGGTGCAGCATCACCACCATAGATGATAGCAGGAACTTTAGATTGAAGACGAAGGCGGCGGCTCGCACCTTTCCCTTGTACTGCTTCTTCACGTGCTACTGCATTTAATACGAAGTTTGCCATGAGAGACATCCTATTTAAGTTAAGTGAACTAGATCTGCGACCGATCTAGTGATAGAAAGCCCTACCAAAAGGCAGGGCTTTAAAATTTTAGCGCTCTATTATAGATAAGAATCAAACATTGCGCTAATAGATTCTTCGTTGTTAATACGACGAATTGTTTCAGCAACCATACTCGCAACTGAAACTTGGCGAATCTTACCAAGAGCTAAAGCTTCTTCTGAAAGCGGAATTGTATCTGTCACAACAAGTTCATCGATAACAGAGTTTTTCAAATTCTCGATCGCTTTACCAGATAAAACAGGGTGAGTAGCATATGCTACGACACGACGCGCACCAAAAGTCTTCAATGCATCAGCGGCTTTACATAAAGTACCAGCTGTATCAACCATGTCATCAACGATCACGCAGTCGCGATCTTTAACATCACCAATCAAATGCATCACTTGTGATTCATTTGCTTTTTGACGACGTTTGTCGATGATAGCTAAATCGATATCGCCCATTTGTTTCGCAACAGCACGAGCACGAACAACACCACCAACGTCTGGCGAAACAACCATAAGGTTGTCATGAGACTGTTGACGTAAGTCAGCTAAAAGCGCTGGCGTACCGTAAATGTTGTCTACAGGGATGTCGAAGAAACCTTGAATTTGGTCAGCATGAAGATCGATCATCACAACACGGTCAATACCTACAGTTGTTAGCATATCTGCTACTACTTTTGCAGTGATTGGAACACGTGAAGAACGAGGACGACGGTCTTGGCGAGCATAACCGAAATAAGGAATCACAGCAGTGATACGACCAGCACTTGCACGACGCAATGCATCTGCCATCACTAAGATTTCCATAAGGTTATCATTAGTTGGAGCACAAGTAGGCTGAACGATGAATACGTCTTTACCACGGACATTCTCAGTGATTTCGACAGCGATTTCACCATCAGAGAATTGACCTACAGATGCAGCACCTAGAGGGATATGCAAGTGGCTAACGACTTTTTGGGCGAATTGTGGATGCGCAGTTCCACTAAAAACGACAAGATTGGGCATGAAGCACCCTTGGCGGTTGAAATGTATAGAATGAGATGGCAGGGGCGGCTGGATTCGAACCAACGGATGGCGAGATCAAAACCCGCTGCCTTACCACTTGGCGACGCCCCTAATGCGGCAGAACTTTAATGGTTTTATATGGGTTTGTCAAGGTTGTTTGACTCAACTCATGATACCAATGTTCTGTCTTTTTGAACTAAATTGGCAGGGGCGGCTGGATTCGAACCAACGGATGGCGAGATCAAAACCCGCTGCCTTACCACTTGGCGACGCCCCTATCATTTAAACGATGATTTGATTCAGTGGTGATTGTTCTAAACTATTCACTAAGTAAGCTTTACAAGGTGAATGAGCAAGAATGTCATCAATGTTCATTTCAGTCGTTACTTCAGTAAAAACACAAGCACCTGTACCTGTAAGTTTTGCAACACCGAACTGATCTAAATATTGCATTGCTTCATCGACTTCAGCATATAGACTTCTTGCCAGAGGTTCAAAGTTATTTCTGAAATCAGATGGCTTTATCTGATAGGCGCAAAATTTAGAGGTCTTCGTGTCTCTTGTCAACGATTTTTGTGAAAAAAGCAGTTGAGTGCTGATAAAACAGTCAGGTTTTAACACAATGTATTGTTTTTGATCTAAGTCTATGAATGTTAAGTGTTCACCAATACCTTCTGCCCATGCATTGCGACCATGGATGAAGATGGGAACATCAGCACCCAGTTGTACACCAATTTCTGCTAATTGATCACGATTTAAGCCACATTGCCAAAGTTGATTCATGATTAATAACGCGGTAGCCGCATTTGAAGAGCCACCACCGAGTCCTGCACCCATCGGTATATTTTTTTCGATGTTGACATGAATGCCTAAAGTTTCATTTTTGGCGTAGGGTTTCAGCATCATCATTGCACGATAAATCAAATTTTGTTCAAGACTTACTTCTGATAGGCCTACAATGGAGATAGATTGATTAGAAATTGGTGTGAATTCCATCCAATCACAAAGATCTATCAACTGAAAAATGGTTTGCAATTCATGGTAACCATTTTCACGGCGACCCGTAATGTGTAAAAACAAATTCAGTTTTGCAGGAGAAGGTACACGAATCATAAACGATCAAACTTAACGATTTTGAATTACCATTGTAATACGATTTTCAGTTCCATCTTCAAGTTGTTGCTTCAAAATCAAACGGTTTGGTTGTATAGATTGACCATTGTAAGATAATTGAATATGCCAACCTTGTTCTGTAATTTCACTGATTCGCATCGATTCGTCTTTTTGAATTTCAGCTTCTTCAGTCGCTTGCTTAGCTTGTACCCAATCGACTAAATAAGTAATTGGTGCTTCCCAACCTGTTGCACGAAACAATAACTCTTCAGGTGAGTTGGCTGTAATTTCACCAGTTTTGGCACTATTCAGTGTTACTTGACCAGGTTGACCTGAGATTTGAGTTTTACCGACTCCAAGAATTCCGCTTAACTCGATATCAAACTGTTCATCTTGCTGTTGCCAAGTAAAAAAAGCACTGCCTGATTGCTTAGGGGTTTTAACGCCAATTTTACCCTGAAGATTAAATTGATTTGATTGTTCAAGGTTTTGCGTTGTTGGCAGTGATGGTTGAGTTTGAATTGATTGACAGCCAGCTAACCCAAGAAGCGCACTACTTGTGGTAATCAGCAATAAGGATTTTAAATTTAAGATCATACAGTATTAACTCTTTTTGATATTTTGTGGCAACAATAAACTATCGAGTTGATCCAATTGAGGATGATTTGGGTGATTTTGATGGAGTTGATGTAACACTTGGCTAAATTCTTCCAGTGAACCTAGCATGTAAAGCGATTTAGCATATCGAATGCCGATATTTGGACTTTGGCTGATTTGATATGCTTTCGCAAGTACACGGGTGGAAGTGTCAAAATCGTTTTGAAGAAAGCAGATATAGCCTAAGGTATCTAAGATAGATGCTTGCTCAGGGGCATTGTCTAAAGCTTGTTCGGCATATTGTCTCGCCTCATCTAAACGACGATTTTGCAACGCCAGAGTATATGCATACGCATTTAGATATGTTGGACTATTGGGTTCAATCGTGAGTAATTTTTTAAGTAATTCATCTAATTGATCGCGATCCGTAAATGGATCAAGTAATAAGACTTGAGAGTATAAAATTTCAGGGTCATCAGTTAAGTTTTTAGCAGCTTCTTTGAGTAAGCCTAAAGCAGCTTTGTTATTGCCCATTTTTTTGAGTATTTCAGCTTGTGCTTGGTATAAGAAACTTGCATGTTGAGGGTAATTCACTCGCTCCTGAGTCAGGAAGCGCAGCGCATCACTTAAGCGATTTTGTTTGTCATAGATTGAAATTAGATTTCGTCTAGAAACCATATATAAATTACCATCTACGAGTCGATAATAAGCTTTAGCTGTTTCAAAATGTTGTTTTCGTTCAGCATTCAATGCCAAATAAAAATAAGCATCATTTTGATATTGTCCAGATGCACGTAGTTCGACCAAATACTGTTCAGCAAGCTCATATTCTTTGAGATCAATTGAGGTTAGACCTGCGATAAAAAGTGCTTCTTCCGAATCAGGCCATTTTTTTATGATGCGTTTTAATTTGCTTAAAGCTTGTTCATTTTTATTCAGTTTAATTAAGTAGCGGATTTCAGCCAGACTGAGCTCTAAATTATTACGATTTTTACGTGCACTTTTTTCAAACCATTTTAGCGTCTCTTCTTCGTTACCTAAAGCCATGAGTAAGTTGGCTTTAAGTAAGATAAATCCTGTTGATTTTGGGCGTTTTTTTAATGCTTTATTTAAAGTAATTAAGGCATTTTCGATTTCATTATTTTGTGCTTGTAAACTCGCAATCAAAACGAGAATTGAAGGATTGTTACGCGTTTTACTATTATGTAAAGTGTTTAATAAATATGCTCGATCCTCAGGGGATTCCGGAGAAATGCCTTCAAGAATTTGTTCTAAATCTGATTCAGGATCTAAATTTAAAATATCATCAAGCACATCCGCAGCAAGTTCATATTCGTGTGACTTTAATGCGATATGCGCAAGATAGAATTTTGCTGGTACATCTTTAGGTTCTTGCACGACCCAATGGGTTGCAATATCTAAAGCGGCTTGTAAATCGTTTTGTTCGAGTGCGACGTTAAGTGCACGTTGTTTTAAAGCCGTTGAACTGGTTTGGATCGCAAGTACGGTATAGTTGTGTAAGGCGGTCTGTGTGTCATGTGCCGCTAAAGCAAATTCTGCAACCATCGCCTGTTGTAAAACTTTATGATTTAAATTGGCGTGGTAAAATTCTCCAGATGCTCTAATATGAGCACTGTAAGTCATGCTACTCACCAACAAGAGTGTGGTAGAATACTGTCGAATTGTCATGCCGGTTGTGCGGCTCATTGTTTGACGCAATTTTTTTATCCAAGTACTGCTTTTTATGACACCGTTATTGCACAATAGCATAAATTTAGCGAATTGATGATCTGATATGTCTTTCTTTGCATTGGGTGTCAACCATCAAACAGCCTCAGTTGAATTACGAGAGCAAGTTGCTTTTAACCCTGAAAAGTTAAAACTGTTGTTGACTGAACAACGTCACCATGACCAACTTAACGATATGGTTGTGGTGTCAACCTGTAATCGTACTGAAGTCTACGCCATCGCCGAAAATGCGGACATGGTATTAGATTGGCTCGCTCAAAAAAATGGCATTGATGTAAAACAATTACAAAATCATATTTACCGTTATGAAAATACAGATGCTGTGACACATTTGATGCGTGTGGCATCAGGATTAGATTCACTTATGCTTGGTGAGCCTCAGATTATGGGGCAAGTTAAGTCTGCACTTAATCTAGCAAAAGAGTCTGAAGTTGTTTCACAAAATTTAAATCGTATTTTCGAATATGCATTTTATGCTGCTAAGAAAGTGCGTTCAGAAACAGCGGTCGGTAGTCATGCTGTATCCATGGGTTATGCGGTAGCACAGTTAGCACTACAAGTTTTTAGTAAGCCTGAACAATTAACCGTCATGGTGGTTGCAGCAGGTGAAATGAATAGCTTGGTTGCAAAGCACTTGGCTGAAATGGGCGTTGCTAAAATTTTAATTTGTAACCGTGGTCAGGAACGGGCGGAAATTTTGGCGCAAGAAATATCACATCGTGTTGCAGTAGAAATTATTCCTTTTGTTGATTTAGCTCAAAATTTACATCGCGCTGATGTGATTTCAAGTTGTACAGGAAGTTTACATCAGGTCATTTCCTATCAAGATGTTAAGTCAGCACTCAAAAAACGTCGTTACCGTCAAATGTTGATGGTCGATTTGGCTGTTCCTCGCGATATTGAGTCTAAGGTTGAAAGTTTGGATGGTGTTTACCTTTATGGGGTGGACGATCTTCAAGGTGTCATTGACGAAAACTTAGCGCAGCGACGCCAAGCCGCTGTTGAAGCTGAAGTGATGGTCAACCAATTAGCAACACAATTGGTGACTCAGCAGAAAGTTTCACAAGCTGGAGCGACTATTAGTGAGTATCGGGCTCATGGAGAAGAAGTTAAAGCATTTGAATTAAACCATGCATTAGATCGTTTAGCCTCTGGCGATGATGCAGCCATTGTCATGCAGGAAATGGCGCATCGTTTGACGCAAAAGCTATTACATCCTACATCCATCTTACTCAGAGAAGTCGCTAAAGATGAAAATCCTGATGTCTATGAAACGATTAAAGAACATTTAGAAGATATTTTTAGTGCTCAGCGAAAACTAAAAAAATAAAAGCGGTCACTGACCGCTTTTATTTATTCATGTAGTAAGCGTAGTCCAATTTTTTTGGTTAGCTCATTCAGTTGTTGTCTTAAGTTTTTAGACTCGTTTAATGATTTTGCTGCTTTAAATTTGATTCTCAGATATTTTTCTTGAAGTGAAAGCGAGTATTCTGAGGCAAGTTTATCAGCCATTTCAGGGGCTTCAGTGAGTGTTTGAATATTGGTACGTTTTAAAATCTCAGAGAGTTCATGATGAAATGGGCTACAAGCACCCAAAATATAATAACTCGCTAGCTCTTGGTCGTCTGGCAGGTCATCAAAAATGATATTAAAAATTTTTAATACTTTTGCAAGCAATTCATCTTCAGGAATCACTGCACGTAATACTTCAAAATGAATATAAAGAAATGGATGGTACATTAACATTGCGACTGCGAAATCTTCATCTCGTGTGCGAATATTAAATGATAATGAAGCGTCAAGACTCACTTGAGGTTGCCACTTTTTATTGAATCCTAATTTTTCTTTGAAATATTGACGAATCAAATAGCGATACGAACCTTGCTTAGGCATCAGATTGGTGAGTTGATTTAGCTCAGCCATGACCTGACTTTTACCTTCAGGTGTATTGATTTGATATTGTTGACTGAGCAGTGAAAAAGCAAACTCAGATAAGAGTGGTGATTGTTGCCAAAGTCGATTGAAAGTTTCAACACCTTCCTTACGAACTAATGAGTCAGGATCATGCTCCGCAGGTAGAATAAAAAATTTCAGTTCACGACCATCATTTAAGAGGGGAAGTGCAATTTCTAAAGTGCGTCGAGCTGCTTTTTGACCAGCCGAATCACCATCAAAAGCAATAGTTAACTGATTGTTTTGTTTAAATAATAGATTCAAATGATCAGCATTGCTCGCCGTCCCCAAGGTGGCAACTGCGCCAGGAATGCCAGCTTGCTGTAATGCGATGACATCCATGTAACCTTCAACCATTAACCAATGATTGGCTTTGAGCTTACGACCTTCATATAAGCCATAGAGTAGTTGGTTTTTATGGAAAACTTCAGAGTCTGGCGAGTTGATATATTTGGGTTTGATCTCGTCATTCAATGCTCGTCCACCAAATCCGACAACGCGACCTTTTGCATCACGTATAGGAAAAATGACACGTTCTCGTAGTAGATCAAAATCACGACCAGAATCACTGGTTCTGATCAAACCGAGTAGTTTTAATCCTTCAATATCTTGCGGAAATGCTTTTTCAAGATGTTGCCAATCTTCTGGGGCATAACCTAATCGCCAATACTTAATCGTGGTATCACTTAGTCCGCGTCGCTGAAAATACTGTTGCGCAATTTGGCTATTTGGAAGTTGTTTTTCATAAAATAAAGCAACATTTTCAAGAAGATCGTATAAATTACCTTCAGGTGCGACCTCAACTGAATTCAAGTCATCTGTATTAAATTGATACTCATCGAATTCATAGTTTTGAAATGCTTCAAAAGGATCTACATCAAAAGCTGAAGTAGGCGGAGAAATGATTTCTGCTGCATCTGCTTCAATGGGTGCCTGCGGTTGCTTTTCTTGGTTAGGTTTAATAGGTTCTCTCTTGTATGAGAGTTTTTTATTGTCTTGATTGTCTTTAGGTAATTCGATACCGGTTTGGCTTGCCAGGTCTTTAATCACCTCGATGAAATTGCGATTATCAATATCCATCATAAAGCGAATTGCATTTCCATTGGCTTGGCAACCGAAACAGTGGAAATATTGCTTATCACGGTAGACGTGAAAAGAAGGTGTTTTCTCTTGATGAAAAGGACAACAGCCTGAATAGGTACGACCTGACTTTTTTAATTTCACACGTTGGCCAATAAGATCGACGATGTCAGTTCGATCTAAAATTTGATCAATCGTATGTTGTGGAATTGCCATAATTAAAAAGCCAAAAGAATGAGGAATAAAGTGATTGAATTAAGTCTATCCTAAACACTTAAGACGATAAATAAAGCCATGCAATAAAAAAGGTGGGTAATCCCACCTTTTTTGATTCGTAAGAATGTATTATTGACGCTGTGGGTCGTACATACTTTCATTTGCTGGCGCACTTTCCACATTGTGATCTTTATTACCAAGCAAGCCAAAGCTTAAGCGATTCAATAAACCGGGTTGTGTATTGGTGTTGTCAGATTGCTCTGCTGATACTTCTGCCGTTGTTTGGCTGCGTGCTTCACGACCTAAAATACCCAAGGTTGCACGATTTAACCAACTTCCATCTTTACGTGCTGCGCGTAAATCGACCTCACCATTAGACTTCACAAGATGAGGGTAGTTTAGCTTTAGCACTTCAACGTATTGTTGAGATGTTGCCTTGTCACCGAGTTTATCGTATCCGTAAGCAATCGTTGCAAGCGCTTCTGGTACTTGAGGTGTTTGAGGGAAATGTTCCATAACCCATTGTCCACGCTCAACTGCTGCAAGCCAAGCTTTACGCTTTAAGTTAAAGCGAGCCGCATTCATTTCACTTTCAGCAAGTTCTTGACCAATAAATTTCATGCGCTGAGCAGCATCTACAGCATACTGACTACTTGGGAAACGACGAATGAAATCAACAAAATTTTGATATGCAACTTTTAAATAGCTGACATCACGATGAGCCTGTTGGAGTGATGTATAGCGGATGAGACCATCATAGTTTTGCTCCATATTCGCCACACCACGAACATAGTAAGCATAATCAACATTAGGATGTTGAGGATTTAAACGAATAAAACGGTCTGCTAGCGCAATAACAGCTTCATAGTCTTTTTGTTGAAAACGAGCATATAAAAGATCGAGTTGAGCTTGTTGAGTATATTGACCTGTAGGGTAATAAGTTTCAATTGCTTCTAATGATTGTGCTGCATCGCTATATTGACCACGATCTAATGCTTTTTGTGCTTTATCGAAATAAGATTGTTCGGTTGATTTAGGTCCAGTATCTACAACATCCTTCTTGGGATTACTACTACAGCCCACAAATGTTGCTGCTAAGCCTAGCGATAAAGCAAGCATCGTAACTTTATAACGTGGTAGCGACATAAAAATTCCTCTGTTTATACGGGCAATAGGCTACAATTGCACTATTAAACCACTTTTGTCCGAATGAGCAAATGACTTCAGCACAAACTTCTAATTCTAATTTCCCAGAAATCGACATCAATTTACTTGAAGATTCTGAGGATGCAGATAACCATACTTCAGCCCCAACTGCAACACGTTTATCGTTGCAATTTCAAGTGGATGAGAGTTCTCTTGGTCAGCGAATAGACCAAGTTGCTGCGCTCGCTTGGAACGAATTTTCGCGTGAAAAATTGAAACAATGGTTGAAGGATGGTCATTTGTTGGTAAATGGTCAAGTTGTGAAACCAAAATATAAAAGTGAAGGGAATGAGCTACTCACGCTTGATGTAGAGCTTGAAGCCCAAGTCACCAGTCAACCTGAAAATATCCCTTTAGATATTATTTATGAAGATGATGACATCTTAGTCATTAACAAGCCAGTGGGGATGGTTGTACATCCTGGCGCAGGAAACCCGAATGGTACTTTGGTTAATGCACTGTTGTATCATTTTCCTAAATCAGCAGAATTATCTCGAGCTGGTCTAGTACACCGTATCGATAAAGATACTAGTGGTCTCTTGGTTGTAGCTAAAAATTTAGAAGCTCAATTTTCCTTAAGTAAACAGTTAGCGAAAAAATCAGTTTATCGAATTTATGATTTAATTTGTTATGGCAATATTATTGCAGGCGGTAAAATTGATGAGCCGATTAAACGTCATCCTGTAGATCGTGTAAAAATGGCGATCTTACCAGGTGGTCGTGATGCCGTGACTCACTATAATGTGAAAGAAAGATTCCAAAATTTCACACGTGTTCAAGCACAATTAGAAACTGGACGTACTCATCAGATTCGTGTTCATTTCACTTATATTGGTTTTCCTTTGGTCGGTGATCCAGTGTATGTCAGTCGTGTCAAAGTACCTGCGGGTGCTTCGGAAAAACTTGCTACTCATTTACGAGAGTTTAGACGTCAAGCACTTCATGCATCAAAATTGGGGTTAGTACATCCACGGACAGGTGAAGAAATGATGTTTGAAGCACCATGGCCTGAAGATTTCACAGCATTACTTGAGACTCTTCGTACGGAAAATAAGGCTTACTAAATTAAAGGAAAGTTTACATGCAAATTGTGCAAGGTTTGCCCAAAGGTGTCGTGGTAGGACAAACAGAATTGAGTCACCCTCACGCACTGAAAACACCACAGACTGATTTAGAAGGTTTTAACTTGGCGTTGCATGTAAATGATCAACCAGAACGTGTTCATCGGCATAGAATGAGCTTGTTAAATGACTTTTCAGTCTATGGGGTGAATCGATTAACTTGGATGAACCAAACGCACAGTACAATCTGTCACGTTGTAAATGATGACATGAGCTTACACGCCCTAAATGGCGATGGTTTAGTGACACAGCAAAAACAACATGCATTAATGATGATGACGGCAGATTGTTTACCGGTGGTTCTCGGTAACAAAGATGGTACTGAAGTCGCTAATTTGCATGCAGGTTGGCGAGGATTGGCAAATGGCATTATTGAAAATACAGTCAATGCCATGAGCACTCAACCCTCTTGGGCGTGGTTAGGTGCGGCAATTAGTCAGCCATGCTTTGAAGTGGGTGAAGAAGTAATGCACACATTCTGCGATAGGATTCCAGAATTAAGTTCAGCATTTCAAAAGGGAGATCTAGAGGGTAAGTATTACGCAGATCTGTATGCGATTGCTCGCCATATATTGAAAAGTTTAGGGGTGGAACAGGTTCTTGGAGGTGAGCGGTGCAGTTACACGGAGGATCAAACATATTATTCTCATCGCCGTAATTCCAAAACTGGTCGCATGGCAACATTCGTATTTATGCACAGTAATCAATAAACTCATTTGATTTTTCAAAGTTTCATACCATGACCAAATTTCGTAAAAGCATCGCTATCGTTTATCACAGCCCATTTGGTCACACTCAGAAAGTCGCCGAACATATCGCCATTGGTGCACAAAAACTCAATATTGAGGTATTGCTCATCAATGTTACAGACGTGAACTGGGAGTTGCTTGATCAAGCTGAATCTATTGTATTTGGCTGTCCTACTTATATGGGAAGTCTAACCTCAGCGTTGAAATTATTTATGGAGCAATCTTCAAAGCGTTGGCTAGCGAGAACATAGCAGGGCAAATTGGCAGCTGGTTTCACAAATGGTGGAGGATTAAGTGGATATAAGTTGGCTGTGCTTCAGCATATCAATCTTTTTGCAATGCAACATGGCATGATTTGGTCTGTACTACCGCTAATGTCTACAGGTAGATCGCATCAAGATCTCAATCGTATGTCTAGTTTTTTGGGGACTCATGACGCAGTCTGATAATGCGCCTGTGGAGGTAACACCTCCGAGTGGGGATATTGAAACGGCCACATGGTTTGGTGAACATTTAGCGAATACCGTATTCAGGTTAAATTGCATGGATTAAAAAATCATTTTCATCTAATTTAATTATTTATTGCTCGCTTGAAATGTAATGATGAAATGAAGTGAAGTTAACTAGGTTGTTGAAATTAAATTTATAATTGTTTATTCAGACAAAGAGCTGATCAATTAATTACAAAATAGTGTTAAATATTTCACATTAAATTTTAAAAATAATTATAATTAATCATCGAATAAAAAACGTGCGCCATTGGACTTGGTTGCCTAAAAATTACAAGGTTTGGAGTCATTCATGACCTACACTTCAAAAAATATTGGGTTCAATTCAGCTGTTTTAATGTTTGTTCTCATGTTATCACCACTGGTGCACGCTCAAACAACCATGGAAAAATTGGACGATCGGGAGTTGTCTGACATTTCTGGTCAAGCTTTATTAAGTATGAGTTATATCGATCCCAATGATGGGGCAAACAATATGCGAGGTAAAGGCGTTGGCTTTTATAAACTCGGAATGGAAGCAGATATAGAGCTCAATGCAAATATTAAGCATTTACAACTTGGCTGTGGTGGTATTAATGGAGCAGGTGGATGTGACATTGATATTGAAAATCTGAGTTTGAGTGGTGTGTCAGACACCAGAGAAGGTCGTGCAGGTTCTTCAGCCAAGTTAACCAATCCATTTTTAGAGTTTGCGGTAAAAAATCCAACATCGGCATCAACGCGAGAAGTCGTTGGATTGCGTCTCAGTGCTGAAAAAGTATTAGGTTTGCTGACGCTTGGTGATGAAAACTCTGACAAACCGAATGGCATTAACTCACTCAGTGGTTATTTAAAAATTAATCCGACCCAAGGTATGGCTTATACCAATGCTCGTAATATGTCCTATAGCGATACTAATTTAACGATCGATGGGAGAGTAAAGCCAAACATTTGTATACCAATCTTGGGATGTTTAGGGATTCCATTAGGATTTAAATCTGATGATTACAACCTCGCGTTACAAGAAACCTCAGCTCCATTAACACTGAATGGTGCTGTGATATCTGGCACTCGAATGAACTCTGCAAGGTTAAGTGGTATCGCGCATATCAATCCACTGTACTTTGATGGTGATTTAAAGGCTTCCTTAAATGTATCTCTTGGGTTATTAAATTTACAAAAAGAAGTGACTGGAAATATTACAGGTTTAAAAGCCAATATTACTGTTGATCAAAACCTAGGCTTTATCCATAAAATCATGCTCAACAACCCATTTTCACTTTCTCTACAAAATAGTGAGGTCTGGTGGCCAAATGCTGATGTTGCCGCAAAGCAAGGTTGGTGGATGGCATTTAATGATTCAATTGATATTGGGGATGTTACACCTGAGAAACGTATTGATATTACTAATGATGTATTAAAACAAGTGGTTGGACCTATTGGTGAATACATTACTCGAAATCCCATCGAATGTACTGTCTTGAATTGTCTTTTTGGGGATAAGTTAGGTGTAGGTAATGTCAATTTACCGAATACAAGTGTGAATTTTCCATTAAAAGACTTGCAACTAAAAAATCAAACCTTTGCTCCAAACTGTTATGGAAATTTAAGATTCTGTTAAATAGGTGATGTACTTGAGTTTTTGAGTTCGCATTTCATCGGATAAATGATTATTTACATCACATATTAATACTGTTGATTGTGATGTAAGTCTCTAAAAATATTCAATTTTATTATTATTTCTCTATTTCAATTCGTTAAGTCAAGTTTTGAGCCTCTTTATTTTTTTCATTAATTTATAGATAGTAATGCTGTTGCTTATGGATTAAGCCTGAATAAAAATAATACGGAGACTCTAATGTTGAAGAGTTTACTTGTTTCTATCAAATTGATTTTATCAACATCTTGCTTAGTGTTGATTCCTTTGTCTGCAACTGCTAATAACATTCAGAATGATTTAAAAATGATGACTGATGAAGAGTTATCTGCGACAAACGGTCAAGCTTTATTAAGTATGAGTTATATTGATCCCAATGACGGGGCAAACAATATGCGAGGTAAAGGCGTTGGCTTTTATAAGCTTGGAATGGAAGCAGATATAGAACTCAATGCAAATATTAAGCATTTACAACTTGGCTGTGGTGGTATTAATGGAGCAGGTGGATGTGATATTGATATCGAAAATCTGAGTTTGAGTGGTATGTCAGACACTAGAGAGGGTCGTGCGGGTTCTTCAGCCAAGCTAACCAATCCATTTTTAGAGTTTGCGGTAAAAAATCCAACATCTGCATCAACTCGAGAAGTTGTGGGTTTGCGTCTCAGTGCTGAAAAAGTATTAGGTTTACTGACGCTTGGTGATGAAAACTCTGATAAACCGAATGGTATTAACTCACTCAGTGGTTATTTAAAAATTAATCCCACTCAGGGTATGGGTTATACTAATGCTCGAAGTATGACCTATGCCGATACTGGTCAAACTATCGATGGAAAAGTGAATGCAAGAATTTGTTTGATTTGTATTATTGCACCTACTTTGACACTCGATTTTAAATCGGATAGTTATAATCTAGCATTACAAGAAACGACAGCACCAATTCAAATCAATGGCACTACGGTATCTGGTACTCGAATGAGTTCTGCGCAACTGACAGGTGTTGCCAATATTAATCAGTTGAATTTTGGTGGTGATCTCAAGGCCAATATCCAAGTGCTAGGGGTAGGATTGCTGAATTTGCAAAAAGAGGTCAGTGGTAACATTACGGGCTTAAAAGCCAACATTACGGTAGATCAAAACTTAGGTTTAATTCATAAAATCCCTGTAAACAATCCATTCTCACTCTCTGTTCAAAATAGTGAGATCTGGTGGCCAAATGCTGATGTTGCTGCACAGCAAGGTTGGTGGATGGCATTTAATGATTCGATCAATATTGGAGATGTTACACCTGAGAAGCGTATTGATATTACAAATGATGTGTTAAAACAAGTAGTTGGACCAATCAGTGATTATATCAGCCGAAATCCTCCATCTTGTAATGCACTTGATTGTTTGTTTGGTGACAAACTTGGTGTTGGAAATGTTCATTTGCCGAATACCAATGTAAATTTTCCATTAAAAGATTTACAACTTAAAAATCAAACCTTTGCTCCAAACTGTTATGGAAATTTAAGGTTCTGTTAATAAAAAAACCGCTCATTTGAGCGGTTTTTTTTATTTATGAAAAATTCTTGCTTTATCGCGCTGCCAATCGCGGTCTTTTTCAGTGGCACGTTTGTCGTGTAATTGTTTACCTTTAACAAGTGCAATTTCAAGTTTGACTAAACGACCTTTCCAATAGCACGCCAAAGGTACACATGTGTAACCTTTTTGATTGATCGCCCCTTGGAGTTTCTCGAGTTCGCGACGTGAAAGAAGTAGCTTACGAGTACGTGTTGCTTCGGGAACGATGTGAGTTGAAGCAGAAAGAAGAGGTTGAATTTGAGCACCAAATAAATAAGCTTCATTATTTTTGAAAATAATATAGCTTTCCGTGATACTCATGCGTCCAGCACGAAGAGATTTTACTTCCCAACCTTGTAACGCTAAACCAGCTTCAAATTTTTCCTCAATAAAATAATCGTGACGTGCACGTTTGTTGAGCGCAATAGTGCCACTATTATTTTTTTTAACTACAATCGATTTCGACATAATACAAATATTCCAAGATTAGGTCTATTTTGCCTCAAACTTGGCTTGAGGTGAAGTCATTTCACCGTCAACAAGTGTGCGTGTGAATTGAGTTTTTGTTAAACTATGCGCCTACATAATAATCTTAGAGTATAAATGGATGTCTAAAACTCGTGTCATCTATCCGGGAACATTCGATCCTATTACCAATGGTCATATTGATCTTGTATCTCGTGCTGCAAAAATGTTTGATGAAGTTGTAGTTGCGATTGCAATTGGTCATCACAAAAATCCAGTGTTTAGTTTAGATGAGCGAGTTGCGCTTGCAAAATCATCATTAAGCCATTTAGATAACGTAGAATTTGTTGGTTTTGATGGTTTGTTGGTGAATTTTTTTCAAGAGCAAAACGCAACAGCTGTACTCAGAGGTTTAAGAGCAGTATCTGACTTTGAATATGAGTTTCAACTTGCAAATATGAATCGTCAATTAGATTCAAATTTTGAAGCTGTATTTTTAACGCCGTCAGAGCAATACTCGTTTATTTCATCCACATTAGTTCGTGAAATTGCACGTTTGAAAGGTGATGTGACGAAATTTGTGCCAAAAGCAGTTGTTGAGGCATTTGAACGTAAGCATCAGCAAGGTTGGTAGAGTGTCTTTAATTATTACGGATGAGTGCATCAATTGTGACGTTTGTGAGCCTGTATGCCCAAATGAAGCGATTTATATGGGTGAACTGATCTATGAAATTGATCCGAACCTATGTACTGAATGTGTTGGTCATCATGACCAACCCCAGTGTTCATTATTCTGCCCAGTAGACTGTATTCCTAAAGATCCTAATCATGTGGAATCTGAGGATGAATTGCTGGAAAAGTATAAAAAACTAATTGCTCAAAAAAGCACGAGCAATTGATCTCAAAGTTTGTTAAGATGCGCCACTTGAAGTGAGCCAGACGATCGCTGCTGTGAAGGTCTTCGTGACTAAAGCAGGGGAGGAAAGTCCGGGCTTCATCGGGCAAGGTGCCAGGTAACGCCTGGGAGGCGTAAGCCTACGGAAAGTGCAGCAGAGAGTAGACCGCCATTTTGCAACTGAACTTCGGTTTAGCCTAGAGAATGGTAAGGGTGAAAGGGTGCGGTAAGAGCGCACCGCATGACTGGTAACAGTTCATGGCATGGTAAACCCCACCTGAAGCAAGACCAAATAGGAATCCTTAAGGTATGGCCCATACTGGATTCGGGTAGGTCGCTTGAGCATATGAGTGATTGTATGCCTAGAGGAATGATCGTTCTAGACAGAACCCGGCTTATCGGCTCACTTCAACAAATTTTGATCAAACAGTGTCGATATTACTTGACGGATACATCAATCAAGTAGATAATGCGCCCACAGTTTACGGCTATGTAGCTCAGTTGGTTAGAGCACCGCACTCATAATGCGGGGGTCACAGGTTCAAGTCCCGTCATAGCCACCATTTTTATAGACCACACTCACTAGTGTGGTCTTTTTTTATGTGTGAAATCTTGAGTTTTCATTGGCACTGAATAAGCTGAGGATCTAGCTTAATTTTTGGAAACTTTTGTTCAAATTGTGCTAAAACATCTGCCTGATTTACATTTGAGAACACAATATTTTGCAAGCTTTCAATTTTTTGCTCAGTCAAATAAAGATGTGCACAATGAAGAGCGACTGCATTCTCTTTACTTACGGCAAGTTTATGATTTTCAGGAATGACATCAATATGTACGAGCTTTTGCTGAGCACGGCTTAATTGAGCTAGAGTTCGTTTTTGTTGCATGGTTATAAAGTTTTGAGCATTGATCCATTGAGCGACATCCATGCGTACACCGTGATAATTCACAAATATGGGATGAATCGTTTGGCATCCGTTCACAAGGCTTAAACAGCATATGAGAATGAAATATTGAGGATTGAGCATGATTTTGATGTCATTGAAACCTTACTATTACAATAAAATCATATAATTATGGATTAATTTTGTTCAAATAAGGTTTATTTGTATAAAGGGTGATCATTAGTGCTTTAGTATGCTTGACGATACAACCATAACTTAAGATAATGCGCACACAGTTTACGGCTATGTAGCTCAGTTGGTTAGAGCACCGCACTCATAATGCGGGGGTCACAGGTTCAAGTCCCGTCATAGCCACCATTTTTATAGACCATGCTCACCGCATGGTCTTTTTTTTATTTCTCAAAATGTTCTGAGATAAGATCAAGTGTAGATTGTGCTTGATAAAAAGGCTGAATCAAACTTTGAATTAATTGTTCTAGAACGCCAAAATCATTTAACATGCTGATAAGCTGAGGTGCAAAACGATGTGCTTCGATCACTAAATCTTCTTGAGTTAGTCCAACAGCAGTGAGTAAAGCTTGTAAACTGTAATCACCAAAATATTCATAGAACTCATCAACCACTTCTAAAATGATGGATTGAATCTCAGAGGATTGGCGTAAATTTCTCCAGGTTTCATAGACCAGAATAAAAAAATCTTCGACATCAATGGCTTCAATCTGCTCAAGCTGGGCTGAAATTTTTTGAAATTGGAGATCTGACCAAATATGTTGAATGATTTCATAAAGTTCATTTTGTGGCAGCGTGATAATTTCGCCTAATTGAACCAATATTGCATTTGCAAGTTGGGATTCTAGTTTTAACTCTAATGTATGTTGCTGATCTTGGAGAAAATTAAAAATCTTTGATTTGACCGTATGATTTTGAACTTTATTTTTTCGAAGCCTATCCAGCCAAGGTGTATATTTTTCTAAAATTTGATTTGCTAATTGAAGACTTACTGCATGTGCCTTCTCATTACTTAAAATTTGTTGTTTTAAACCATAACGTACTTGATCTAATTCAAGAATTTTATTTAGCCATAGCCCAAAATCATGATCAGAAATTAAATCTCCGATTAAAGCATTTGAATCCTTTAAATGAAGGTAAATACGTTGTGCAACTGCGCCAATAAACTCTAGTAAATCAGGTCCAAGATTTAACTCAAAAGCATATTTCGAAACAACTGCATGAAGTTGTTCAATATTTACAATGTCTTTTAGTTTGATTCGATTAAACTGAGCATAAGCCTGTGAAACAAACGTGTCTAGTACAGCATTAGATTCAGCATTTAATAAATACTGCTGCGTAAACCGAATTTGCTCAAGCATAAGTGCTTGAGCAAATTGATTGAGTTGTGTCGAGTTAGACACCTGCTTTCCATCCATTTACGATTGGATAGCGGCGTTCGCGGCTAAATGCACGAGAGGATATACGTGGACCAATTGCACCCTGACGGCGCTTATATTCGTTGCGATCAACCAATCCAATGACTTTAGTCACGATATCTCGATCAAAACCTTTTGAAATAATATCTTCAAGACTCTGATCTTCTTCAATATATGCATATAAAATTGCATCAAGAACATCGTAAGGTGGTAATGAGTCTTGATCTTTTTGATCAGGGCGTAATTCAGCAGAAGGTGGGCGAGTAATCACACGTTCAGGGATTACAGGCTTATCTTCCAAACTATTACGGTATTTTGCTAACTCAAATACAATCGTTTTATAAACATCTTTAAGTACAGCAAAACCACCGACCATATCACCGTACAGTGTGCAGTAACCAACAGATAATTCAGATTTGTTACCTGTAGATAAAACAAGATTACCAAATTTATTCGACAGACCCATTAATAAGGTGCCGCGTGCGCGAGCTTGTAAATTTTCCTCAGTTGCATCAGCAGGAGAATTGCCGAAGAATGGGTGTAATGTCTGCATAAAGCTGTTGACGATTGGGTGAATTTCCGCAATACCAAAAGTGACTCCCATACGTTTTGCCTGCTCAGTCGCGTCTTCAACACTGATTTGAGAGGTATATGTGTAAGGCATCATAACCGCTTGAACTTTATCTGCTCCAATAGCATCGACAGCGATTGCAAGGGTGAGTGCTGAGTCGATACCACCAGAGAGACCAAGAATGATACCAGGGAAACCTGAGCGTTGTACATAATCTCGTGTTGCCAAAACCAAAGCTTGGTAAATTTCTGCAATCGTATCTAATGCAGGTGCTTTGGTAGCGGCTTTAAAAGATTTAAGCTCTGCTTCATATTCAACATGAAAAAGGTCTTCTTTAAAGCTTGGTGCTTCAAGTACAACTTCACCATTTGCATTTACAACGAAACTTGTTCCGTCGAAAATGAGATCATCTTGCCCGCCCACTTGGTTGACATAAACAAGATTGAGATTCAATTGTTTAGCTAACTCTTTAAGTGTAACAACACGGTGTTGAGGCTTTCCAACTTCGTATGGTGAGGCATTTAACACAAGAACAGTTTCAACATTCAGTTTGGCAAGTTGTTGAACACTCTCAAGTGTCCAGACATCTTCGCAAATTAATACACCGAATTTATGTCCTAAATATTCAAATACAAGGTGTTGATGACCCTCAGCGAAATATCTCTTTTCATCAAAAACACTATAATTTGGTAAATTTTGCTTGTTATAAATACCTAATACTTGCCCATCTTTCATAACGGCTGCAGAGTTATAGCGTGCACCCGAATCAGCTTGATTAACAAAACCAAATACCATCACAATGTCTTTCACTTCAGCCAGTTTTTCGAAAGCTGATGCTGTACGTTTGCTTAGGCTTGGACGAAGTAGGAGATCCTCTGCAGGATAACCAATGGTCGAAAGTTCAGGAAACACAATGATATTGGCATTTTGCTGTTTGGCTTCGTTAGCGAGTTCAATCATTCGTTGAACATTGGCTTTTAAATTGCCGACAAATGGAGAGAATTGAGCAAGAGAAACTTTAAAACTATTCATTTAAACCAAGTCCTATCCTATAGGTTTATATACAGCACGTGCTGATTTTATTGGAGTAATTATTCAGCTGTGTGTATGTGATATTACATAACTGCCAAATGGCTCAAATTTACATCATTAAAACATGATAAAAGATCTTATTTCTTGCACAGCAAAAACTACGATTCATATGTATTCTATCTAAAATAAAAGTAGATACTAGCTTTTGCCATTGTTTGTACATAAAAAATTAAATCGTAATGGATTTGCGACACAGTAAAGCAGATGTCAAAGCTGATATGGTGTTTCTGATTCACAAATCAATAGCTTGAATAAAAAATATTCTTTTAATTTTACAATTTTTATTGATTCAAAATAATATTCGGAATCTTTTTCAAAAATATATCTCTAGCTATATCGCCTTGTTGTTCAATGTTGTAGTCATTGAAATTTTTTTTAGGGTCAAATTTATAGGCATAAGGATTATACTTTTTGAAGGAAATAAAATACGCACTTTGCAGAAAAGCGCCTTTGAGCAAAACATTTTGTCCTTGTTGGTGTTGTAAAATATGAGTCATCTCGTGAATGAAAATTCCTTGGTAGATTTTATTTTCTTTCGAATAGTCAGTTTTGAAATGTTTGTTGCGAATATGCAAATAGCCCTTTGGTGCCATAAATACCGCTGAGGGTTGCCACGGTAGAAACGGATGATTCATGATTTTCACCCTGTCATAATCTAGAAGATCACCAAAAACACTTTGGCTCAACGTGATTTCACCTTGGGTGAGTGATCTACATCTAAAAGCGTCAAATTTTATCCATTTTAAAATAAGTGGCATCCACAACATCATACTTATTTCTTAATCTACTTAAAGTTTATGTAACACTCAAAATATCACTAATTGGAATCATTACTTGTTAAAAATGGTGTTGACCTTTAATGATAATGAAATGGTATTTACTGATTAAAACTTAATAATTTTGTTAGACAATCTTGATGAATGAGCAATTATGCCATCTCTAAAGATTTATTATGCAAATGGCTATTTCGTCTTTTTATCTTAATTTTTTAGAAACGTCGAAGAATTCACATTATTTGAATTTATTCACTGAGATAAAAGAGAAGGTTCGCCATGTTATTAACTCAGCCACTAAAAAAAATTTCTAAATTTCTAAACGGTTCTAAATTTGATCCTGAGAATCAATCAAAAGCTATTCCAATTCGTCATATGAAATTTGATTTTGATCATCAAAAGATTGATCCAAAATTTTATTTGAATGCGGAATTAGCAAGTGCTTACTTTGCCTCACTTTCAATTTTTTTAACCTATGGTGAGGATCTCGTTATTGATACAGCACGTTATCATCGTGACTTTATTCAAGATCCATTACTCAAGCAAAGAGTGACAGCGCTGATTGGGCAAGAAGCTTTACATTCTAAACTTCATGAAGAATTAAATGACGCTTTTTTAAAGGCAGATTTGCCTGTCAAATTGTTTAGATTTCTGGCGCATCACGTTTTTGAATATGGTTTTAATCGGTTGCCTCAGCCAATGAAATTATCGCTTATGGCTGGGATTGAGCATTTTACCGCAGTGCTTGCTGAATACATGATGAATCATGAGCATATTTTCTTCGAATCTCAAGATGAGAAACAGCGCGCAATTTGGATGTGGCATATGCTTGAGGAATCAGAGCATAAAGATATTGCATATGATGTGTTCCAACTTCTTTCGAGTAACTATGCTTTAAGAATAGCAGGCTTTTTCCCAGCGCTTATTACGATTTTAGTGCTGATTTCTGCTGCATCATTAATTGTGCCATTTTATCGTAAGCCATCAAATCTAATCAGTTTCAGTTACTACAAAGATATGTATCGAAGTATAGGTCTGATTTTTGGTCTAAAAGATGGTGTTTATGGCAGTTCGCTCAAACATATTTTCGAATATCTCAAACCAGACTTCCATCCGAATGATCATGATACATCAGCGTTTTTAGAGTACTACAAAGAACGTTTATTAAATCCAGTGGATGGTATTTTGACACCATACTTTACGAAGGAATTCATGCCTGCTTTAAAGGTATAAGAATAAGGATAATTCATGCTTTTTTTTAAGAAGAAAATTAAACCGAGCCATCAGGCTTATGCTGTGGTAACGGGTGCGGGAAGTGGTATTGGACGCAGTTTTGCATTGGAAATTGCAAAACGTGGTGGTCAAGTGGTGTGTGCTGATATTAATTTAGCTGCAGCTGAAGAAACTGTTCAGCTGATTTCTCAGACCACAGGGCAAAAAGCATTTGCTGAATCCTGCGATGTGGGAAAAAAGGAAGATGTTGAGCGATTGGCGAATCAAGCAGAAAACCTTTTTAATCATCCTGTGACACTTGTTATTAATAATGCTGGCGTGGGGTTAGGGGGTAAGTTTGATGAGGTGACACTAGAAGATTGGCAATGGTGTATGCATGTCAATTTATGGGGCGTGATTCATGGTTGCCACTTTTTTGTACCGAAGTTTAAAAAACAGGGTTATGGGGCAATTATTAATGTTGCTTCAGCAGCAGGATTTACAGCTGCACCTGAAATGACAGCTTATAACGTGACGAAATCCAGTGTACTCGCATTATCAGAAACGTTATCTGCAGAATTACATCAAGATAATATCCGTGTGAATGTGCTTTGCCCAACTTTAGTACCTACCAATATTATGAAGAATGGGTGATTACCTTCCAATTACTCGGGTTTAGCGGATGATTTATTGCAGAATCATGCATTTGTCACAAGCGATCAAGTTGCACAAAAAACCTTAAACAATTTAGATAAAGGCATTCTTTATACGATTCCACAACCAGACGCGAAATTATTTTGGTTGATGAAGCGTGCTTCACCGACCTTATATACCAAAATGTTAGGTGTAGGTTATCCATGGTTTAAGCGGTTTGTAAAATAATAGAGAGATAAAAGAATGACACTCGATAACGAATTTGAAAGCAAAGCAGATTTAAAAATTCAAAGTGATGATCAATCTGAAAAAACAGAAGTAAAAGCAAAGAAAAAAAAACAATGCAGATAAAGAACGTAAAGTTGAACAACAACAAAAGGTGTATGACACGATTGTTGTTGGTGCAGGTATTTCAGGTATCGCTGCGGCATATAAAATGAATCAGGCAGGCTATCGCGACTACATTGTGTTGGAAAAAGCGAACCGAGTTGGTAGTACATGGCGCGATAATAATTATCCAGGATGTGGATGTGATGTTCCTTCAGCCTTATATTCTTTTTCCTTTTCGCCAAGTCACAAATGGAGTCATTTGTTTGCCAAGCAGCCAGAAATCTTAAGTTATCTTGAGGAAGTGGTTGAGAAGCATCAACTGACTGAAAAAATCCAATTTAATCATGAATTAAAAGCAGCACGTTGGGATAACGAGAAGGCGCAGTGGTCGTTAGAAACTTCTCAAGGAAAGTATCTAGCAAAAACGGTAATCTTTACAACGGGACCGATTACTGAGCCATCATTTCCAAAAATTAAGGGCATAGAAAGTTTCAAGGGGGAAATGTTTCACTCTGCAAGATGGAATCATGAGTACGATCTTAAAGGTAAACGTATTGCTGTTATTGGTACAGGTGCTTCAGCGATTCAATTTATTCCTCAGGTTCAGCCATTAGCGAAAGAACTCTTTGTGTTTCAGCGTACAGCACCTTGGGTGTTGCCAAAAGCTGATATGAATTTGAATGATCAAGCGAAATCACTGATCCAGAAATTTCCCGTTATTCAATCCACTTGGCGGAGCAGTATTGCCCAAATTTTAAATGGCATTAACTTTGGTTTGCGTAATCCGAAAGTGTTGAAACCTGTGAATTTCTTAAGCAAACAATTATTGAAATTGCAAATTCAAGATGATGAATTAAGAAAAAAAGTCACACCAAATTTTGATATTGGTTGTAAACGTCTTTTATTTGCCAACAATTACTATCCAGCATTGCAGCAAGATAATGTGAAACTAATCAATGAAGGATTGGTTGAGATTGATGGGAATACGGTTGTTGCGGCCAATGGTGAGCGTCATGAAGTAGATGTAATCATTTGGGGTACGGGTTTTGAAGTATCGCATCCGCCAATTGGTAAGCGCATTTATGATATGGATGGGAAGCTCTTGGCGGATCGCTGGAAAAATAGTTCACCAGAAGCCTATTTGGGTGCAAGTATTACCAATGTACCAAATGCATTTTTGGTGTTAGGATCAAATATTCTGGTGTATGACTCATTTATTGGTATTGCTGAAGCTCAATTAGATTATATTCTTGATGGCCTACTAAAGATCAAAAAGCAAAATATTAACAAGCTTGTGATTAAAGACGACGTTGTTAAGCGACATAATCAATTGGTTCAAAAACATCTTAAAACCACTGTATTTAATGCAGGGGGCTGTAAGAGTTACTATTTGGATGAAAATGGTCGTAACTTTGCAGCATGGCCATGGTCTCTTGCAAAATTAAAACAGCAGTTAAGCTCATTAAACTTGGATCATTATTCACAACACTGATCAAAAAGCCTGATTTAATCAGGCTTATTTTGTTTGTAGATATTCTAGATATACGAGGTTTGTATTTCATCAGGGCTGAAAACAATATTTTGTTCTTAATCAGATAATAAAAAAACCACCCAAAGGGTGGTTTTTTGACTGTCGACGCAGTTCGAATTAACGAACGATATCGCGTTGAACTTCGCCAGTGTAAAGCTGACGAGGACGTCCAATCTTGTATGGGCCGCTGTGCATTTCTAACCAGTGGCTGATCCAACCAACAGTACGTGCAAGTGCGAAGATTACAGTGAACATTTCTGTTGGGATACCAATCGCTTTAAGGATGATACCTGAATAGAAGTCAACGTTTGGATAAAGGTTACGCTTGATGAAGTATTCATCAGAAAGTGCGATACGCTCCAATTCCATTGCTAAAGCTAACTGTGGATCATTGATACCTAAAGCACCAAGAACTTCATCACAAGTTTCTTTCATTACTTTAGCACGTGGATCGAAGTTTTTATAAACACGGTGACCGAAGCCCATGAGTTTAACTTCTTTAGTCTTCACTTTTTCCATGAAGCCAGCAACGTTTTCTACAGAGCCGATTTCATCAAGCATCTTAAGAACAGCTTCGTTTGCACCACCGTGAGCAGGACCCCAAAGTGCAGAGATACCAGCAGCGATACATGCATACGGATTAGCACCAGTAGAACCAGCTAAACGTACTGTAGACGTAGAAGCATTTTGTTCATGGTCAGCATGAAGCGTGAAGATACGATCCATTGCTTTTGCAAGAATAGGGTTAACTTTGTAATCACGATCTGCTGGAGTAGCAAACATCATGTACAAGAAGTTTTCAGCGTAGCTTAAGTCATTACGTGGGTAAACGAATGGTTGACCAACAGTATACTTGTAGCTCCACGCAGCAAGCGTAGGGATCTTAGCAATCAAACGGATCGCAGTAATTTCACGGTGATCAACATTTTCGATATCAAGGTTGTTGTGATAGAACGCTGATAACGCACCAACAACACCAACCATAATCGCCATAGGGTGTGCATCACGGCGGAAACCGTTATAGAAGCGGCTAACTTGATCGTGAACCATAGTGTGGTTACGAACTTTAGCGTCAAACTCTTCTTTTTGCTCAGCTGTAGGAAGCTCACCATTTAATAATAAGTAGCAAGTTTCTAAGTAATCGGCTTTAGTAGCTAGTTGGTCGATTGGATAACCACGGTGTAATAGAACACCTTTATTACCATCGATAAATGTGATTTTAGACTCGCAAGACGCTGTAGCCATAAAACCAGGATCAAAAGTGAAGTGACCTGCGGCCAATACATCTTTAACGTCGATTACATCTGGGCCCAATGTGCCGCTGTAAATTGGTAATTCAATTTCTTTGCCATCAAGCTGTAATACGGCTTTTTTGCCAGTTGCTTCAGACATTCAATAGATCTCCTGTCCTGGTGAATGTTTTATCTAACCCGAAATAATCTGTTGTAATCCGTGAGTTAGACGGTTTCAAAATTTGCTCTAAGCTTAGTGAGTAGTCAAAAATTGTCAATTATACTTATGGATAAAAATGACGACCTAAAGTGACTGGTTCTAAACTCAGTTAATCAGTAGGAATTTATCTGCTTTTCACTAGCGCCGCCGTATAATAAGACAAATTCAACGGTAGTGGCATAAAAAAAAAGACAAAAACGTGCATATTTTGATGATTTAAACCAAGTAATGCTTGATTATTAATACCTTTTATCAATATGTTAAAGGTTGTGAAAAGCGATTGTTTATAGAATTTGTCTGTTTTTTTAAGATGATAGACTGAATAAATAGACCAATAATGACAATGAAATATTTTTTTTCACTTTATTTACTAATTGATTAAAAAGTGTTTAATTCATGATGTTTCATTACATTTTAAGTGATGAGCTCAACATTAGAAAATGAAGTTCATTTTGTAATTAATTTATAAGTGCATATGATTTTTATCCTTTTTTACATTTGAAATTACTCAATTCAATTAGATAAAAAAACAATGACCCTGTGAGCAATATTCATTTTTCTAATTAGTATTAAAAGTACAAATTATTTGAGAATTAAATTTCTTTAAGTTTTTGAAAAATAAAATAAATATTATATTTCTTAAAAAAAATATATTTTTGTAGTGAGTTGTGCTTTAGTCTAATTAAGACAAATCGAACATTTGAGTTCAGTAACACTAAATTAAAATAAATTGATATAAATATTAATGGCTTAGTGTTTGTATTTAAATAAAGAGATGACTTGACTGTAAGAAAGTAGATGTAAATGATTCTTATTTAAAAATATTTTATGGTTGACGCCTGCTTCGTAGGTTTGTAATTTGAAATTGCACGTTTTATAATTCCGTGTCGTATAAAGGTTTAGACAATTTATTTGTCTAACAAATGCCAGCTTTCCTTCGAATTAATTCCAACAAACTCCGGATGGAGTTTTTAACTACAGGATGCCCGCTGTGAAAAGCAACAGACCTGTCAATTTGTCCATGGGTCAAGTTTTAGACGTAAACTTAAAATCCCCTGTGGCTATTGCATCTATTTTACACCGTCTTTCAGGTGTCATCGTATTTTTACTCGTACCAGTTCTTTTATGGATCTTAGACAAATCATTGTCTTCTCCTGAGGGCTTTGCACAAGTTCAAGCTATTTTTGATAGCTTTATCGTGCGCTTCATCGTATGGGTATTTGTCGCTGGCTTAATCTACCACTTCATCGCAGGTATCAAGCATTTGCTTGCTGATATGGGTATCGCTGAAGAGTTACAAAGTGGTCGTGTAGCAGCAACAATCGCATTAATTTTATCTGCAATTGGTATCGTTGCATCATTTGTATGGATCGTACTCTAATGAAAAGTGCTACTGGTTTAACGGGTTCAGGTTCTCGCGATTGGTTTATCCAGCGTGTAAGTGCTGTAGTTTTAGCTGTTTATACTGTTGTGGTGTTTGGTTGGATCCTTTGTAATGGTGGTTTCAACTTCGAACAGTGGTACGGCTTTATGATGACATTACCAATGAAGATTTTATCTTTATTGGCAGTCTTATCTCTTGTTGCACACGCATGGATTGGTATGTGGCAAGTATTCACTGACTATGTGACGACTCGTCAAATGGGTCCATCAGCATCAGGTTTACGCCTAGTACTGACTTCAGCAGTCATTATTGCTGTATTTGCATATGCGATCTGGGCAATCCAGATTTTTTGGGCGAATTGATAGGAAACAATCATGGGCGCTATAAACCCTAAAGAAGATTATACAAATATTCCACACGAAACTTTCGATGCTGTCATCGTTGGTGGTGGTGGTTCTGGTATGCGTGCTTCTTACCAACTTGCTCAAGCTGGTTTGAAAGTTGCGGTATTGACTAAAGTATTCCCAACGCGTTCTCACACTGTAGCTGCACAGGGTGGTATTGGTGCTTCTCTTGGTAACATGCAAGAAGATAACTGGCACTACCATTTCTATGACACAGTAAAAGGTTCTGACTGGTTAGGTGACCAAGACGCAATTGAGTTTATGACTCGTGAAGCGCCACAAGTTGTATATGAACTTGAACATCTAGGTATGCCATTTGACCGTAACGCTGACGGCACAATCTACCAACGTCCATTTGGTGGTCACTCTGCGAACTACGGTGAAAAAGCTGTTCCTCGTGCTTGTGCTGCTGCCGACCGTACAGGTCACGCACTTCTTCACACGCTTTATCAAAGCAACGTGAAAATGGGTACACAATTCTTCGTAGAATGGATCGCTCTTGATTTGATCCGTAACGAAGCAGGGGATGTACTTGGTGTTACAGCAATTGACCAAGAAACAGGTAAAATTGCAGTATTCCAAGCGAAAGCAACATTGTTCGCAACTGGTGGTGCTGGTCGTGTTTACCGTGCATCTACAAACGCATATATCAACACTGGTGACGGTCTTGGTATGGCTGCTCGTGCAGGTATTCCATTACAAGATATGGAATTCTGGCAATTCCACCCAACAGGTGTTGCAGGCGCAGGTGTATTGTTAACTGAAGGTTGTCGTGGTGAAGGTGCAATCCTTCGTAATAAAGACGGTGAACCGTTCATGGAGCGTTATGCTCCAACTTTGAAAGACTTAGCACCACGTGACTTCGTATCACGCTCTATGGACCAAGAGATCAAAGAAGGCCGTGGTTGTGGTCCTAAAGGTGATTATATCCTTCTTGATATGACGCACTTGGGTGCTGATACGATCATGAAACGTCTTCCATCTGTATTTGAGATTGGTAAGAAGTTCGCGAACGTTGACATCACAAAAGAGCCAATTCCTGTTGTGCCAACAATCCATTACCAAATGGGTGGTATTCCAACTAACATTCATGGTCAAGTTGTTGTTCCTGAATCGCGTGAAACTACTCCGCTAGAAGCACATTACGACAAAGACAGCGATACTTATTCTACCAATGCTGCGGATCGCAATTTCACTAAACCAGTGAAAGGTTTCTATGCGATTGGCGAATGTTCATGTGTGTCTGTACACGGTGCTAACCGTTTAGGTACAAACTCATTGCTTGACTTAGTTGTATTTGGTAAAGCTGCTGGCGAACATATCATTGACTATGTGACTAAGCATCACGGTGATGAATATGCGCCGCTTCCAACAACTGTGCTTCAGCAAACTGTTGAGCGTATCCGTCGCTTAGATGAGTCAACTTCAGGTGAAAACGCGCAAGAAGTTGCTGATGCAATTCGTGATATCGTTCAAGACCATGCAGGTGTATTCCGTACAACTGAACTTCTTGAAAAAGGTGTGAAAGAGATTCTTGCACTTGAGCCTCGTATCCGTAATATCCACTTAAAAGACAAATCAAAAGTATTTAATACTGCACGTATTGAAGCACTTGAAGTGGAAAACTTATACGAAGTTGCAAAAGCAACCTTAATCTCTGCAGCTGCACGTAAAGAATGTCGTGGTGCGCATACTGTTGTAGATTTTGAAGAATCTCCAGATCATCCAGCATATCCTTACGGCCGTCGTGATGATGAGTGGATGAAGCATACTTTATGGTTCTCTGCTGATAACCGTCTTGAGTACAAACCAGTACGTTACAAGCCTTTATCAGTTGATGCTATTCCACCTAAACCACGTACATTCTAATTGGGAGAAGTAAGATGAGTAGAGGTACTCGTACATTTAATATCTACCGCTACGATCCTGATAAGGATAAAGCACCGTACATGCAAACATTCAAGCTTGAGTTGACTGATAAGCACCGTATGTTGCTTGATGCGCTACTTGCATTGAAAGTTCAAGACGAAACTTTAACGTTCCGTCGTTCATGCCGTGAAGGTATTTGTGGTTCTGATGGTGTAAACATCAATGGTAAAAATGGTTTAGCGTGTCTTTGGAACCTAAACGATTTGCCAGAAGTAATTACTATTCGTCCATTACCAGGTCTTCCAGTAATCAAAGACTTGGTTGTAGACATGAATCAGTTCTATGATCAGTACGACAAAATTCAACCGTTCTTGATTAATAATCAACCTGCACCACCTAAAGAGCGTTTACAATCTCCAGAAGAGCGTGAGCATCTTGATGGTTTGTATGAATGTATTCTTTGTGCATGTTGTTCAACATCTTGCCCATCATTCTGGTGGAACCCTGATAAATTCTTGGGTCCTTCAGCATTGTTGAATGCATATCGTTTCATTATTGATTCGCGTGATACTGCAACTCAAGACCGTTTGGCTCGTTTAGACGATCCTTTCAGTTTATTCCGTTGTAAAGGTATCATGAACTGTGTATCAGTATGCCCTAAAGGTCTAAATCCAACAAAAGCGATTGGTCACATTCGTAGCATGTTGTTAGATCAAGCTGGATAATGCTGTTCCAAAAAAAAAGCACACTTAGGTGTGCTTTTTTTTTAATCAAAACTTGATGTTAAATTTAGTTTTCGAGATATTTTGGTTGAAGTGGTTAGATTTGCCCCAATCATAAAAAAATATGCACTTTAGGGATAAATGAAAACGTTTTGCATCTGCAAATATCTTTTTAAAATGTTAAGATATCGGTTTTATGATCCAAGTTGCATGTATTTAAATCTATAGTTTTAGGCTTTAGTCTAATAATTATGAATTTTAATAGAATTTATCTAAATGCACCTTATATTATCTCAATGGTTTATAGTTGTATTTAGCTAATTTATGAATGGTATGTGTCAATAAAATCAGTTTGAAGTGAAGTTCATGATAGGATTTGAACAAAATTTTTAGCATGAATATTATTCAATCTGTACATTAAATCAACATTTTGGTGGTTTGGTGTTAAGCTGAAAGCAGGGATAATGAAATTGAAAAGTTGCTTTAGAAAAGACTAATATTTTTATTTTTTTCTAAGTCAATTTGCAAAAATTGCTCGGTAATTTTATCGAGTATAAAGATGAGTGATGATGCCAATGAGGGCGTTATGATTCGTCATTGGTATTAGAAACTCTCTAATGCTATACGCCCCATGGTCTTTTGTACCAGATGGGTGAATGTCAATTTACCGATTTGGCATTATCAATCATGGGCGAGCTTAGAAAGCTCCCTGTAATGTTTTGCAATAGGAAATGGGTCCACAAATGCAAGAAGTTGCTGACGCATTGCGTCTTGACACTGAACTTTCCGCTGACAGTGCAGCGTATATTGAAGAACTTTATGAGCAGTATTTAGTTGCTCCAGAATCAGTCGGTGCTGATTGGCAAGAATACTTTGGTAAGTTCCCAAAAGGGGATCAACCACACAGCAATGTACGTGAGCAATTCCTTTTATTGGGTCGTAACTCAAACCGTATTCAGCCTGTCGTTCAAAGTTCAGTTAGTTCTGAGCATGAGCGTCGTCAGATTGGCGTATTACAATTAATCGCTGCATACCGTAACCGCGGTCATCAAAAAGCAAAATTAGATCCATTAGGTTTGGCAAAACGAGAAGAAGTGCCTGATCTTGATCTAGCGGCTCATGGTTTAACCAAATCTGACTTAGATACTGTATTCAATACAGGTAATCTTGCAATTGGCAAAACTGAAGCAACTTTAGGTGAAATGGTCAATGCGATGGAGGCGACGTATTGCGCTTCTATTGGTGTTGAATATATGCACATTGTTGACACTAAAGAGAAACGTTGGATTCAACAACGTCTTGAAGGTGTGAAAGGTCAATTTGGTTTTTCAGCAGAACAAAAGAAACATGTTCTTGAGCGTTTAACTGCAGCTGAAGGCTTAGAGAAATTCTTAGGCAATAAGTATGTTGGTGCTAAGCGCTTTGGTGTGGAAGGCGGTGAATCTTTCATTCCGATGGTTGATGCTGTTATTCAACGCGCAGGTTCTGTGGGATGTAAAGAAGTTGTGATCGGTATGCCACACCGTGGTCGTCTCAACTTGCTTGTCAATATCATGGGTAAAAACCCAGCAGATCTTTTCGGTGAATTTGAAGGTAAATCACTTCACAAGAAAGGTTCTGGTGACGTTAAGTATCACCAAGGTTTCTCGTCAAACGTAATGACTCCAGGTGGCGAAGTTCATTTGGCATTGGCATTTAACCCATCACACTTAGAAATCGTAGGGCCTGTAGTTGAAGGTTCAGTACGTGCTCGTCAAGTTCGTCGTAAAGACATTGGTGGTGATGATGTATTACCAGTAATCGTACATGGTGATGCTGCATTTGCTGGTCAAGGTGTGAACCAAGAAACCTTCCAAATGTCACAAACACGTGGTTATACGGTAGGTGGTACAGTTCATATTGTTGTCAATAACCAAGTTGGTTTTACAACATCAGATCCACGTGATGCACGTTCTACTGAATACTGTACTGATATCGCGAAAATGATTCAGGCACCTATCTTCCATGTGAATGGTGATGATCCTGAAGCTGTATTGTTTGTTGCTCAACTTGCACATGATTTCCGTCATACTTTCCGTAAAGACGTTGTTATCGATATGTTCTGTTACCGTCGTCGCGGTCACAATGAAGCAGATGAGCCAGCAGCAACTCAGCCAATGATGTATCAAGTCATTAATAAGAAAACGACGACTCGTGCATTATATGCTGACAAATTAGTACAAGAAGGTGTAATTGATCGTGCGACTGCAGATCAGATGATCGAAGATTACCGTGCTGATTTAGAAGCAGGTAAGCATGTTGCGAATGCACTTGTACTTGAACCGAATAAAAAAATGTTCGTTGACTGGACGCCATACTTAGGTCACGAATACACTGACGTTTGGGATACTACTTTCCCTGAAGAGCGTTTAAAAGAACTTGGTCGCAAAATGCGTGAGCTTCCTGAAGGCTTCGTGATGCAGCGTCAAGTTTCTAAGGTGATCGATGATCGTCTTAAAATGCAAACTGGTGAAATGCCATTGAACTGGGGTGCAGCTGAGACTCTAGCTTATGCTTCGTTATTGGACGAGGGTTATCTTGTTCGTTTAACTGGTGAAGATGTTGGTCGTGGTACATTCTCGCATCGTCATGCGAAGCTACATAACCAAGTTGACGGTTCGACGTATATTCCACTTTGTCATATTAAAGAAAATCAACCGCGTACAGCGATTTATGACTCATTATTGTCTGAAATGGCAGTATTGGCATTCGAATATGGTTATGCAACAACTCTACCTAAGAGCTTAATTATTTGGGAAGCACAATTTGGTGACTTCGCGAACTGTGCTCAAGTTGTTATTGACCAATTCATTGCTTCTGGTGAGACAAAGTGGGAGCGCGTTTGTGGTTTAACGATGCTTCTTCCACATGGTTTTGAAGGTCAAGGTCCAGAGCACTCATCTGCTCGTTTAGAGCGTTTCTTACAGCTATGTGCTGAAGAAAACATGCAAGTGATGACGCCTACAACTCCTGCACAGATTTTCCATGCTTTACGTCGTCAGGCGATTCGCCCAATTCGTAAACCAATGATTATCATGTCTCCAAAGTCATTATTACGTCATAAATTAGCGGTATCTAATCTTGATGAATTAGCGAACGGCACTTTCCAAACTGTGATTGATGAAGTTGATAACATCAATAAGTTGGATGTGACACGTGTAGTGCTTTGTGGTGGTAAGGTTTATTACGATTTACTTGAAAAGCGTCGTGAAAATGAATTGAACAACACTGCTATTGTTCGTGTTGAACAATTGTACCCATATCCAGAAGCACGTTTAGCGGAAGTACTTGCACAATATCCAAACGTGAAAGAGCTTGTTTGGGCGCAAGAAGAACCGAAGAACCAAGGCGCTTGGTTATTCATCGCACCACGTTTGTACGAAGGTGTTATGAAGTCAGGTCAACAAATTCAAATCAGCTATGCAGGACGTGAAGCATCTGCTGCACCGGCTTGTGGCTCACCATATTTACATGCAAAACAACAAGCACAACTCGTTAACGAAGCGCTTGCGATCGTAGCAGAATAATCAGGAGAATCTTAAGAATGGCAACCGAAATTAAAGCACCGGTATTCCCAGAGTCAGTTGCAGACGGAACAATTGCAACTTGGCACAAACAACCAGGTGAAGCGGTATCACGTGATGAAGTGATCTGTGATATCGAAACGGATAAAGTTGTACTTGAAGTTGTTGCTCCTGCAGATGGTACGATTGCAAATATCATCAAAGGTGAAGGCGACACAGTTCTTTCTGATGAAGTAATTGCTACATTTGAAGCAGGTGCTGTTTCAGGTGCTTCTCAAACTCAAGCTGTTCAATCTGAAGAGAAAGTTGAGCAAGCTGCTGCTGCTACAGAAGCGGGTGCTGCTCCTGTTGTTGAACGTGCTCAAGCTCCTGTTCAAGACCAAGCTCCAGCTGTTCGTAAGGCATTAACTGAAACTGGTATTAATGCATCAGAAGTTTCAGGTACAGGTCGTGGTGGCCGTATCACTAAAGAAGATGTGGCGAATCACCAATCTAAACCAGCTGCTCCTGCTGCTGCACCATTAAGCGTAGCTGTAGGTGAGCGTATTGAAAAACGTGTTCCTATGACACGTCTTCGTAAGCGTGTGGCTGAGCGTTTACTTGCTGCAACGCAAGAAACAGCAATGTTAACGACGTTCAACGAAGTCAACATGAAGCCAATCATGGACATGCGCGCTCAGTACAAAGATGCTTTTGAAAAGCGTCATGGTGCTCGTTTAGGCTTTATGTCATTCTTTGTTAAAGCTGCGACTGAAGCACTTAAACGCTATCCAGCTGTAAATGCTTCAATTGATGGTGATGATATTGTTTATCACGGTTACTATGACATCGGTGTAGCGGTATCTTCTGACCGTGGTTTAGTAGTTCCAGTATTACGTGATACTGATCGCATGAATTATGCTGAAGTTGAAAATGGAATCCGTGATTACGCATTCAAAGCACGTGATGGTAAGCTCGGCATTGAAGACATGACAGGTGGTACATTCACGATTACTAATGGTGGTACTTTCGGTTCATTGCTTTCAACACCAATTTTAAATACGCCACAAACTGCAATTTTGGGTATGCATAAAATCCAAGAGCGTCCAATGGCGGTAAATGGTCAAGTTGAAATCTTACCAATGATGTATTTAGCGCTTTCTTATGACCACCGTTTAATTGATGGTAAAGAAGCAGTAGGTTTCCTTGTAACAATCAAAGAATTGTTAGAAGAACCAGCTAAACTTATCCTTGATCTTTAATTCTAAAGAATAAATCCATGGGCTTAGAGCGATCCTCTAGGCCCATTTTTGGAGAGAAGAATGTCTCAACAATTTGATTTAGTAGTAATCGGCGGTGGTCCAGGTGGTTATGAAGCTGCTATTCGTGCAGCACAACTGGGTTTCAAAGTTGCGTGTATTGAAAAGCGTATTCATAAAGGAAAACCATCTTTAGGTGGTACTTGCTTGAACGTGGGTTGTATCCCATCTAAAGCACTTTTAGACTCTTCACATCGTTATGAAGATACTGTTCATCATTTAGATGATCATGGTATTACAACGGGCGAAGTGAAATTTGATCTTCAAAAGTTACTTGCTCGTAAAGATAAAATCGTCAACCAACTTACAATGGGTATCGATGGCCTATTGAAAGGTAACGGTATTGAATGGTTGCAGGGTACAGGTAAATTATTAGCTGGTAAAAAAGTTGAGTTTGTTCCACATGAAGGTGAAACTCAAATTTTAGAACCTAAATATGTCATTCTTGCTTCTGGTTCTGTTCCTGTAAATATTCCTGTTGCTCCTGTAGATCAAGATCTTATCGTTGATTCTACTGGCGCGCTTGAATTCCAAGAAGTACCTAAGCGTTTAGGTGTAATTGGTGCAGGTGTAATTGGTCTTGAACTCGGATCAGTATGGCGTCGTTTGGGTGCAGAAGTTGTTGTTTTTGAAGCAATGGATGCATTTTTACCAATGGCTGATAAAGCTTTGGCTAAAGATTACCAAAAAGTATTAACGAAGCAAGGTCTTGATATTCGTGTTGGCGCAAAAGTAGCTGGTACAGAAATCAATGGTCGTGAAGTGACAGTTAAGTATACTCAAGGTGGCGAAGACAAAACTCAGACTTTCGACAAATTGATCGTTTGCGTAGGTCGTAAAGCATATGCAGAAGGTTTATTAGCAGAAGATTCTGGCATTAAACTTACTGAACGCGGTTTGGTTGAAGTAAATGATTGGTGTGCAACTTCTGTTGAAGGTGTATATGCAATTGGTGACTTAGTACGTGGTCCAATGCTTGCACATAAAGCAATGGAAGAAGGCGTAATGGCTGTTGAACGTATTCATGGTCACGCAGCTCAAGTGAACTATGACACGATTATTTCTGTGATCTATACACACCCTGAAGCGGCGTGGGTTGGTTTAACAGAAGAACAAGCGAAAGAAAAAGGTCACGAAGTTAAAACAGGTCAATTTGGTTTCGCAGCGAATGGTCGTGCGATGGCAGCTGGAGAAAACGCTGGTTTCGTGAAATTTGTTGCTGACGCTAAAACTGATCGTTTGCTTGGTATGCACGTGATTGGACCTGCTGCGTCTGATATCGTTCACCAAGGTATGATCGCACTTGAATTTGTATCAAGCGTTGAAGATCTTCAATTAATGACATTTGGTCACCCCACATTCTCTGAAGTAGTTCATGAAGCTGCGTTAGCAGTAGATGGGCGAGCAATTCATGCGATTCAGCGTAAACGTAAATAACACAAAAAAGAGCGGCTGAGGCCGCTCTTTTTGCATTTGGTGGTTGTTTTTGTTTGAATAATCATCTAAAACTAGAATACTAAATTTAATAAATGCCAATATTTATTGCGAAGGAAGTTTAAATATTGGCGTGTCATAAAAAGTGAAAAGTAGTAAAAGGTAAAACAATGAATTTACACGAGTATCAGGCGAAATCGCTGTTAAAAAAATATGGTATGCCAGTTCAGGAAGGCATCATCGCTACAAATGCAGAGGAAGCAGTAAAAGCATTTGAACAGCTAGGCGGCAAATTCGCTGTTATGAAAGCACAAGTACATGCCGGTGGGCGTGGAAAAGCTGGCGGCGTTAAAGTCGTTAAGTCAGCTGATGAAGCAAAAGAATATGCTTCGCAAATTATTGGTAATCGTTTAGTTACATATCAAACGGATGCAAATGGGCAACCTGTTAACAGTGTACTTGTTGCAGAAGATGTCTATCCAGTTGAGCGTGAATTGTATTTAGGCGCAGTTGTTGATCGTTCATCTCGTCGTATTACTTTCATGGCTTCTACTGAAGGTGGTGTCGAAATTGAAAAAGTCGCTGAAGAAACTCCAGAAAAAATTATCAAAGTTGAAGTAGATCCATTGGTTGGCTTACTTCCTTTCCAAGCTCGTGAAGTCGCTTTTGCTTTAGAGCTGAAAGATAAACAGATTAATCAATTTGTTAAAATTATGTCTGCAGCTTATCAAGCATTCGTAGAAAATGATTTCGCATTGTTTGAAATTAATCCATTGTCAGTCCGTGAAAATGGTGAAATTTTGTGTGTCGATGCCAAGGTCGGTATTGATTCGAATGCTTTATATCGCTTGCCAGAAGTTTCTGCTTTAAGAGATAAATCGCAAGAAAATGAGCGTGAGCTTAAGGCGTCTGAGTTTGATCTTAACTATGTTGCTTTAGAAGGTAATATTGGTTGTATGGTGAATGGTGCAGGTCTTGCGATGGCAACCATGGACATCATTAAACTCTATGGTGGTCAACCTGCAAATTTCTTGGATGTAGGTGGTGGCGCAACGAAAGAACGTGTAATTGAAGCATTCAAGATCATTTTAGCGGATCAGTCAGTACAAGGTGTACTGATCAATATATTTGGTGGTATTGTGCGTTGTGACATGATTGCTGAAGCAATTATTGCAGCGGTTCAAGAAGTAAATGTAACAGTACCTGTTGTTGTTCGCTTAGAAGGGAATAATGCAGAACTAGGTGCAAAATTACTTGATGAATCTGGTCTTAAACTAATTTCTGCAAACGGCTTATCTGATGCCGCAGAAAAAATTGTTGCTGCAGTAAAAGCATAAGGAGTATCAATCATGAGCGTATTAATTAATAAAGACACTAAAGTATTGGTACAGGGCTTTACGGGTAAAAATGGTACATTCCACTCAGAACAAGCTTTGGCTTATGGTACTAAGGTTGTGGGCGGGGTGACTCCAGGTAAAGGCGGTCAAACTCATTTAAATTTACCTGTATTCAATACAATGAAAGATGCAGTGAAAGAGACTGGTGCTGATGCATCGGTCATTTACGTTCCTGCACCATTTGTATTGGATTCTATCGTTGAAGCAGTTGACTCTGGCGTTGGACTGATTGTTGTTATCACTGAAGGTGTACCAACCATTGATATGCTGAAAGCGAAACGCTATCTAGAAACCAATGGAAATGGCACTCGGTTAGTGGGTCCAAACTGTCCAGGTGTTATCACGCCGGGTGAATGTAAGATTGGTATTATGCCAGGACATATTCATCAGCCAGGACGAATCGGTATTATTTCGCGTTCTGGTACGTTGACCTATGAAGCTGTAGCACAAACTACGAAGTTAGGATTAGGTCAATCAACGTGTATTGGTATTGGTGGAGATCCGATCCCTGGTATGAATCAGATTGATGCTTTGAAACTGTTCCAAGATGATCCAGACACAGATGCAATTATTATGATTGGCGAGATTGGTGGTACAGCTGAAGAAGAAGCAGCAGAATATATCCAATCAAATGTGACGAAACCTGTTGTTGGTTACATTGCTGGTGTGACTGCTCCGAAAGGTAAGCGAATGGGTCATGCTGGTGCTATTATTTCTGGCGGTAAAGGAACAGCAGAAGAAAAATTCGCTGCGTTTGAGCGTGCTGGAATGGCATATACACGTAGCCCAGCTGAACTTGGCTCAACGATGTTAGAAGTACTAAAAGAAAAAGGTCTAGCTTAATCCTTTAAGTAAAAAAGCCTCCTGAGTGGAGGCTTTTTTCATGCATAATAATAAGAGATAGAAACGTAAAATTAATATGATTCAAAATTTTAAACTTTATTTACAAGCTTTGATGTTTTTTTCTATTTCTGCCGTTCACGCGAATTCCTTGGATCATGATGAAAATACGAATGATCAAAATCTCATTTTTAATTTTTTTGAAGCTCAGCAAGAACTTCACTATGAGCCTGCCATAGAAGATTTAAATAGTGAACAGACGAAGATTGCAGAATTAAATGAGAAAGAATATTCGAGATTTGATGTATTAACGCATTCAATTTTTCAATCCGAACGTATTAAGTTTTTTAATTTCACAGCTTTTGATCGGAATGAATTGAAGAATAAACTTGATACAGGTCATTTTGACTTATCAAATCTGGAACAATTAAGCATTACGTTTGGATATGGTGTTGAGTATTTGCTGAAAGAGAATCAAACGATAGGATACGAGTTTTTATCCTCGTTTCCCTACGATCGAGGCAGATTGATTCGGATTTTTTGGAATCAGACATTTTAAATGTCTAATCTATTTTGCGATAAAGGCCTGATTTAACTGTTCCAGCTTTAGTTTCTTTTATGAGGTGCCATGAAGAAGGTAGATTAAGTGATGACAATGGTTGATTAGCTTCGACATAAATAAATGCATCTGCTTTGAGTTTTTGGTCAATTAATGAAGCCAACTCCTCCCAAAGATTTAAATTATAGGGCGGATCTAAAAAAACTACATCGAATTGATTGTTTGAGAGTTGTTTTAGCGCGATTTGGGCAGTGCTTTGAATAAGTTTTGCATTATTCACATTTAAAAGCGCTAAGTTTGATTTTAAAAATTTATTTTGCTCTAAATTAGGTTCGATCATCGTGACATGAGCTGCCCCTCGAGATAGCGCTTCAAAACCTAATGCACCAGATCCAGCGCAAACATCTAGCACCTGCGCTTGTTGAATATCCCACATTAACCAATTAAATAAAGTTTCGCGTACACGATCTGGTGTTGGTCTTAAACCCTCAATAGTGGCAAAAGGTAATACACGGCGTTTCCATTCACCACCAATGATACGGAGTTGATTTTTCATTTATTGACTCGTGTTGCGTTGAGTGTCAGTGTTTGCATTCGTTGCATTCGTTGCATTCGTTGCATTCGTTGCATTCGTTGCATTCGTTGCATTCGTTGCATTCGTTGCATTCGTTGCATTCGTTGCACTGTTGTTGTTACGTGATGTTTGGAGTTCACGAGGAAGTGCATTTGGATCGGCTGACAAATTAGTAGATCCGCTAGGTAATTCACCAGGCTTAATGCCTGCTGTCATTAAGCCGCCGCTGACAACATGATTCATCGGCTTTATTGGCTTACGATCACGATGGAGTAACCAATAATCTAATACAGGACGTGCGAGCGCGGTTGCTCCCGAACCTCCACGACCATTTTCCCATATCACTGCAATCGCTATTTCTGGGTTGTCGGCAGGGGCGAAGCCTACAAATAAGCCGTGATCCAGTTGACGTTCAGTTAATAAAGCTTCGTTATACTTTTTACCTTGCGCAATACTTTTGACCTGAGCGGTACCTGTTTTACCCGCAATTTGATATTGTAGTCCACCACGAATCCCTTTACCTGTTCCAGATTGGATCACATCCACCATGGCATCACGCATCTTAATCCAATCTTCATCAGTACCATTGAAGGCAATTTTATAATCTGGTGCATTGTGAACTTTGAATTGCTTTGTTCCTTTGGTTTCACGTAATACATGCGGTGTAACATGGGCGCCATGATTTGCGGTAATTGCAGTTGCCATCGCGAGTTGTAAAGGGGTAGAAGTGAATGCACCTTGCCCAATACTGACTGAGATTGTTTCACCTTTGAGCCATTTAGAATTGCGAGTACGCATTTTCCATTCTGGCGAAGGATACAAGCCTGTACTTTCGCTAGGAAGGTCTACACCCGTTTTCTCACCAAATCCAAACTGACGCATCCATGTGTTCATACGATCAATCCCCATCTGGTAAGAAAGAACGTAATAGTAAGTATCACAAGAGACAACAATGGATTTGTGCATATTGACTACACCATGACCCGTTTTTTTCCAGTCGCGGAATTTGTGAGAGTCTCCTGGTAAGTGGAAATAACCTGGATCTGAAATAGCAGTTGACCAATCGACAATACCGTAGTGAATACCCCCTAATGCAGCCATAGGCTTAATGGTAGAACCTGGTGGATAAGTCCCTTGAACTGCTCGGTTATAAAGTGGTTGATCTAAATTGTCACGAAGTGCACTGTAGTCCGTATGACTGATACCGGTTACGAATAAATTTGGGTTGAAACTCGGACTTGAGACGAGCGCTAAAATTTCACCTGTACGTGGATCCATTGCAACAATTGCACCACGACGCCCCGCAAGTTGCTCAGCAGCTACGGTTTGGAGACCATAATCAAGTGATAAATAGAGGTCATTACCGCGTACAGAATCTTTACGCCCTAATTTCCGTAAGACATTACCGAAAGCATCTGTTTCAATAGACTCAAAGCCAGGTGAGCCATGCAACAGGTCTTCATAAAATTTTTCTACACCAATTTTACCGATCAGGTTTGTACCTGCGTAAGCATCTTTATCAATGCTTTTGAGTTCTTTGTCGTTAATACGACCGACATACCCAATAACATGGGCAAATAATTCACCATGTGGGTAATAACGCGTCATTTGGGTTTCAATAGAAACACCAGGAAATTTAAACTTTACTTCACTAAATTTAGCGATATCTGTTTCAGTTAAGTTTAGTTTAAGCGTTACACGTTCAGTCTTTTTTGCGGTTTTCACACGACTCATGAAGCGTTCGATGTCTTCTTCGCTCAAGTCAATAATCTTTCTAAGGCGTTCTACCGTGTCTTCAATATCAGGCACATCCGCTTTACTTAATGTAGCCGTAAAAACTGGATAATTGTCAGCTAGTAGAATGCCGTTACGATCAAAAATATAACCGCGGGCAGGGGAAATCGGTTGTAAACGAATTCGGTTTTTGTCCGATGCATCTTTAAATTGGTCGTAATGCACAATTTGTAGATACGCATATCGAGACAATAAAACAAGTAAAAAAAAGATTACCACGCAAATAGCAAACACCACTCGACTGCGAAAAATTCGCTTTTCTTGTTGTACATTCTTCAGTGGGAACTGCTGCTTCATAGATCTTTACTTTTTTGCGGGTAAAAGCTGACTTTATATCAAAGTATTTTAACTCAGATTGACTATAAAATTTGAAAAATTAATAAATAGTTCGTATGTTATAAAAATTAAAATTTGACCAAATAGACACTAATTTTAAAGCTTGTTGTATATAAGAACGAAAATTATTCTGTTAAAGTCGAAGCACTATGGATGAATAATAATATTGTTCTCAGTTTGAGAGAATGGAGAAAATAATGAGAAAAATCGTTTCCTTTGCTGTCATGATGTGGGTAGGGAATTTAGCATACGCAGATTTTTCATCGTTTTATCCTGAAGCAAAATTGAAACCAGAACAATTTTCTAAAATAAATGTGGGTGCTGGTGTTACACAACGGTTAGCGCATGGGAATTTAGAATACGTCACTCCATACGGTATTGGATACGGAAAGCTTGGCGCTTTCTTAAGTGACGACCACGATGTGGGCGCTCAAGTCGGTTTTCGTTATCCAATAATTCTCGGAACTAAGGACTTAAATGGATTTTATTTAGGTGCATTTGCTGGTCATCTAAAGTCAAAAACAGTCAATGGTGAAAAGGAATCTCAACTCGGTGGTGGTATAGATTTATCTTATGTCATGCTGAATAAAGAAAGAATTAGTACATTTAGTGTAGGGATAAAAGCAGGAGAGGAAATCACGCAAGGAAACCAAGTGATTTTTGAAACTAAACCAGAACTACAGTTTGCTTACACCTTAAGTGTAGGATTTTAGAAAGCTTTATGGTTTTATACCTCAAGTTCGACTGCAATTAGATATATGAATATGAGAGTCATGAATGTTTGGATATGTGAGTGATTTGTGGCAAGCCTTCGTCAATCGACCTGATTTTTATGCAGTACTGAGTATTATCCCAGTAACCGCATTTGTGACTTGGGCTCACGTCTGGATGGCACTCAAGATGGTGTTTTATCCAATTAAGTTTTGGGGTTTTCACTTAGGTCCGCTTCCGGTGGGATGGCAAGGAATTGTTCCACGTAAGGCAGGACGTATATCGGGTATTATTACCGACAATACACTATCAAAACTTGGCTCCTTACGAGAGTTCTTAGATGCGATGGATCCCGAGGATACTGCTCGTATCATTGGTGAACAGGTTGGCTTTGAGTTAGAGCACTTAATTGATGAAGTGATGATGGATCGCAATGCGGTTCTATGGGAAAACTTACCTTACTCAATCAAGCGACGTATTTATGCGCAAGCACATAAGCAACTTCCAAATGTTTTGAAAGAGCTCGTAACCGAATTAACTTTAAATGTTGAGTCGCTCGTGGATATGCGTGCGATGGTAGTGAGTCAAATGGAAGGCGACCGTCAATTGATGGTCAATATGTTCCTAAAAGTGGGTCAAAAAGAAATTAACTTCATTTGGCATATCAGTGCATTAATCGGTATGTTCTTTGGTATCTTCCAAATGATCGTTTGGTTTGTCGTGCCTTGGCATTGGACTGTACCATTCTGGGCAGCAATTTGGGGCTTTTTAACAAATTGGATTGCAATTTGGATGGTATTTAATCCAGTTGAACCACACTATATACGTTATCCACAATTCTTTGAATTAACGAAAGATCGTAAATTCCCTTGGATAAAACCTGTCATTCCACGCATTGGTTCTTATAATATTCAAGGTGCGTTTATGAAGCGCCAAGAAGAAGTATCTGATGTATTTGCCCGTGTAGTGACTGAAGATTTGATTACATTGAAATCTATTATGATGGAAATGATGTATGGTGGAAAAAAAGACAAAACACGCCGTATTGTTAAACGTCATATCAATGAAATCATGGAAACACCATTGGTTCGTACATCATTACAGCTATCTTTAGGTCCAAAAGAGTATGCAAAACTCAAGACAGACTTGATCGATCGCTCAATTGAAATTACGATGGTGCCTGTATGCGACCCAGCTTTTAATGCGAGCCGCGCACAGAAAATCTATCAAATGTTTAAAGAACGTATCCGTGAATTAACGCCGCGCGAGTTTCAAAATCTATTACGTCCTGCATTCCAGGAAGACGAATGGATCTTAATTGTGCTAGGTGGGGTAACAGGTTTCTTCGCGGGTCTGATTCATTTATTTGTGGCTTTCTTATAAATAGATGCTGGATTGGTGCCTACCAAAGACATTAACCAAGTATCGTCGATATAGTTAAAATGAGGATGTTTATTTATGCGCATTATATTACTCGGACCACCTGGAGCAGGTAAAGGTACTCAAGCTCAGTTGATCTGCAAGCGCTACAATGTCCCACAAATTTCAACCGGTGATATGCTCCGTGCTGCAATTCGTGAAGGAACTGAACTCGGTCTACAGGCAAAATCTGTAATGGACAATGGTGGTCTAGTTTCTGACGAACTGATTATTGGTCTGGTTAAAGAGCGTATTGCACAACCAGATTGTGCAAATGGTTGTATCTTTGATGGTTTCCCTCGTACGATTCCTCAAGCTGAAGCTTTGGAAAAAGAAGGCATTGATATTGATCACGTGATCGAAATTGATGTGCCTGATGAAGAAATCGTTAAACGCTTATCGGGTCGTCGCCAACATCCAGCATCAGGTCGTGTTTATCATATCGTCTACAACCCACCAAAAGTGGAAGGCAAAGATGATGAAACTGGTGAAGATTTAGTTCAGCGTCCAGATGACCAAGAAGAAACAATTCGTAAGCGCTTAGGTTCATATCATACTGAAACTGAACAGTTGGTTGGCTTTTACCAAGGGCGTGCAGCTTCAGGTGAAAATGCGCCAACGTATGATAAGTTGAATGGACTTCGTCCTATTGAAGAAGTTCAAAAAGAACTTTTTGCAATTTTAGATCAAACTAAATAACCATTATTCAGCTTTGACAAAAAAGAAGCCCTAAGTCATATTAGGGCTTCTTTTTTATGATGTGAAGGTAAACAAGTGCAAAATATTGCCATTATTTTATTGATGCTTGCATGCTTGGCAGTATTGTCTTTTTTGGTATTTATAAGTTTTAAATTACTTCGCGATAGTCAAAAACAGATGAAATTAGATAAAGAGAAAAAAGATCAAAAAAAATCTGTTGATCGTTGAACCTGTTTTAAATCGATCTGTCTTGTCGCTCCATATTCGAAACGTTCAGGCCAGTTGCACACATCACTCACAACACACTCGTTGCACTTTGGCTTCCGCGCAATACAGCAATAACGTCCATGTAAAATTAACCAATGATGAGCGTCTACAATAAACTCTTTTGGAATCACTTTAACTAGACGGTGTTCAACTTCGAGTACATTTTTTCCTACCGCAAGTCCAGTACGATTACCTAATCGGAAGATGTGGGTATCAACTGCCATGGTTGGATGACCAAAAGCGGTATTTAATACCACATTTGCAGTTTTTCGACCTACGCCTGGAAGTGCTTCTAAATCAGCACGGTTGTTAGGAACAATACTGTTGTGTTGTTTAATCAATATTTCACAAGCTTTGATGACATTTTCAGCTTTAGAGTTATAGAGACCTATTGTTTTAATATAAGATTTTAATCCTTCTACACCTAAGGCATAGATTGCTTCAGGTGTGTTTGCTACAGGGAAAAGCTTATCTGTGGCCTTATTTACGCTTACATCAGTGGCTTGTGCTGACAAGGTTACAGCAACTAACAACTCAAAGGGTGAAGAATAATTCAGCTCTGTTTTAGGGTTTGGGCGTTGAGCTCTTAATCTTTCAAAAAAAATTTGAATTTGCTTTTTTGTCATGTTTTTTACAGTTTTAGGTGTTTTAACGTTCATTTAAACACCCTCAATTGAATTGAGTTTTTCATATAAAGCACTGAGTTGCTCTTGCTTATCGAGACTCTCACGTACAGCAAGTTGTTTTTCAAGCTTTTTAATTTGTGTACGTAATTTAGCAAGTTCGATTGTAGATTTTGCATCTAATGTCTTATGTAGCGCTGTTTTTTTTATCGTTTGAATAGTAGGTACGGATTGTAATTGTTTTGAAAATTGAGCAAAAAGCGCAGTATCAATTTCAGCTTTAACGACAGGACCTTTGCGATGAAGACTGCGATTTTCCTCACGTTGAATATGAGCATAATAACGATTTCTAAGATCATTTTGTTCTAAGATGCGGGCTTGCTCATTTGGTATGGGCTGTAAATCTTCAACAAGATCGATACAGTCGACTGGACAAGGTGGTATACATAATTCGCATCCAGTGCAAAGATCAGTTAACACAGTATGCATTAACTTTCCTGATCCAATGATGGCATCTACAGGGCAAGCACTGATGCATTTAGTGCAACCGATACACTCGTCTTCACGTATGATCGCTTTCATACGCTGTGGGCGACCATCAGATTGAATTGGCCAAACGCTTTCTTCAGCTTTGAGCTTAGGGCGATTCAGTAAGTGAGCAATTGCGTCAGCAACAGGTTGACCGCCAGGGACACATTTATTCGCGTCTTCTCCTTCTACAATAGCTTTAGCATAAGGTAAACAACCATCACGGTGGCCACATAGGCCACATTGGGTTTGAGGTAGGAAAGCATCAACTTGTTGTATCAATGAGATTTGTGCGTGCATGTACGTTAAAACTTAATCAAGCGAAAAGGAGATCATAGGTGTGAAATATGGATGATTTTAACATGATTAGTGTTAGTTTTGGGTGCGCTGTTATGGGTCATTTATTGAGCAATAAAAGCGCCGAATAAGTATTAATCCATAATTAAAAGTAATGAATTTGATAATTAAAAATTATTAAATACTATAATTAAGTAATTGAAATTAAAAAAATATTAAAAAAAATTATGAAAACTATTGTACAGTGCCTGTAAAAGATATTTAATACTTTGCGCCAAAACTTATCAATATATTGAAATTTTGACCAATTTTGATCCATTTTCTGCTGAGGATTAAGCGTTGAAATACAACAGCCTTAACGACTTCCTAGACTACGTTAAAACACGTGATGCACATCAACCAGAATTTCTTCAAGCTGTTGAAGAGGTGATGACAAGCTTATGGCCTTTTATTGAAAAGAACCCTAAGTATGCAGCTCATGGTTTATTAGAACGTTTAGTTGAACCTGAACGTGCGATTCAATTCCGCGTTTCTTGGGTTGATGATCAAGGTCAAACACACGTTAACCGTGCGTTCCGTGTTCAGTACAACTCAGCAATTGGTCCATTCAAAGGTGGTATGCGTTTCCACCCTTCAGTGAACCTTTCAATCCTAAAATTCTTAGGTTTTGAACAGACTTTCAAAAATGCGTTAACTACACTACCAATGGGTGGTGGTAAAGGTGGTTCTGATTTTGACCCTAAAGGTAAATCAGAAGGCGAAATCATGCGTTTCTGCCAAGCACTCATGATCGAGTTATACCGTCACTTAGGTTCTGACACAGATATTCCTGCGGGTGATATTGGTGTTGGTGGCCGCGAAGTTGGTTACATGGCGGGTATGATGAAGAAGCTCAGCAATGACACTTCATGCGTATTTACAGGTAAGGGTTTAACTTTTGGTGGTTCACTAGCGCGCCCTGAAGCAACTGGTTACGGTACAGTGTATTTCGCTGAGGAAATGCTTAAGACTCGTAACGACAGTTTCAAAGACAAGGTAGTTACAATTTCTGGTTCGGGTAACGTTGCACAGTTTGCTGCTGACAAAGCAATGTATTTGGGCGCAAAAGTTGTTTCACTTTCAGATTCAGCTGGTACTGTATACATTAAAGATGGTTTAACTCCAGAGCTTTTAGCTGAAGTAATGGAGCTTAAAAATGTTCAACGTGGTCGTATCTCTGAGTTTGCAGCGAAGCATGGTTTTGAATATCTTGAAGGGCAACGTCCTTGGGGTATTAAGTGTGATATCGCACTTCCATGTGCAACACAAAATGAATTAGATGCTGATGATGCGGATAAATTGCTTGCAAATGGTGTGATTTGCGTAGCTGAAGGTGCAAATATGCCTTCTACACTTGCAGCAGTTGAAAAATTCGTTGAAGCAAAAATTCTATATGCTCCAGGTAAGGCATCCAATGCAGGTGGTGTTGCAACTTCTGGTCTTGAAATGTCTCAAAATGCGCTTCGTTTAGGTTGGTCTTTCGAAGAAGTAGATGAGCGTTTACATGCAATCATGAAAGAAATTCACCGTAACTGCGTAAAATTCGGTACTCAAGAAGATGGTACTGTGAATTACGTAGATGGTGCGAACATTGCTGGTTTCGTAAAAGTTGCTGATGCGATGTTAGCTCAGGGCGTATTCTAAGAATATATTCAAGAATAAAAAACCGAGGCTTAGCCTCGGTTTTTATTCTTTATAGAGAACCTTTTACAGCTTCACGCTCTACAGCCATATCAAAAATATAAGCATACTTTGACTGATCTGCAGCAGGATTTTTGATTTCATAGCGTTTTACACGAATGATTTGACGTTCATTCGGACTATGAGAAAAACCTTCAATTTGATCGTAGAATAAAGTCCAGTCTTTATCGACTTGCGTTTTAATACCACTATCGTTGTATTTTATTTCTCTGACTTGTAGACAAGTTTGGGGAGCTACACCAGTACATTGTTTAGTTTCTGGCGAAATTTCAAGAAATATGGTTTCACCTTGAGTTTTGTATTTTGTTTCAGGTGTCATTTTACCCGTGAAGATAATCTTTTCACCATTCGGCTGTACCAAAGTCAACGTTGGATTATCACGATCATTTAAATTAAGCACGAAAGGAACAGCAGCTTGGGAGAATAGATTTCCAGCAAAGCGTTCTTGTTCGGCAGCCAAACCATTACATCCCTTCATGGTAGATGCAAGTTGAGCAGCTACGATAGTATTGTTTTTTAGCTCAAATCCGCCAAATAAAGTATTGCAGCTCGTATGAATTGAAAGTTTTTTATCAGCGGTGAAGTTTAAAGTGATTGGTTGAGGCGCATTTTGTGGATTGGCTTGCCATTGGTATGCAGCGAGAGTTTGATCAGCATTTTGTTGTTGAAGCACAGACACAGCTAAATCCCCAGCTTTTTGTAGATCGGAAGTCTGACACGCAGCAAGTGTGATAGGCAAAATAGCCAAGGCAATTAATTTTAATTTCATAACAAGTTTTCTAAATTGTATTGATCAGAGGAAGGATAACGCAGGACATCTAAAAAAATATGGATACATTCTGCACTTTTCAGTATCAAAATGTATCCATTGATCGATGATTAATTCGTGATGGTCATTTGAAAAATGAAATTTATTTTATCTCAATCAAAGCGATAAATATCCATTCCTAAAGCACCCATGGTGAAACTACTATGAACAATACTAAAACGATCACCAGTGCCCATAGAGAAAAATAAAGGTGCAAAGTGCTCTATCGTAGGGTGGTTACGATGAACATAAGGAATCGTATTCCACGCTAACACAGCAGGATAATCCGAATGAGTGAGCTTCTGCACCACGTGATTTCTAAAGGTTGATGCCCATTCTGGAACTTCACTCGCTTCACCATGCCAAGCAAGCTCTCTTAAATTATGGGTAATGCTTCCCGAGCCAATTAATAATATTTGCTGATCTCTTAATGGAGCGAGAGCTTGACCAATTTTAAATATCGCTTCAGCAGACATCGTCATGGGTAAAGAGATTTCGACTACGGGGATATGAGCTTCTGGATACATATGTAATAAAGGCATCCATACACCATGATCACGAGGTCGTGTACTATTGGCATGTGCAGTAATTTGTGCCTCAGCGAATAAATTTAAAACTTGTTCAGCAACATCTGGAGCACCAGGGGCAGGATAGCGAATTTCATAGAGTTCATCTGGGAAACCTCGAAAATCGTGCCATGTTTCAGGTCTAGCCCCCGTACTTACTTCGAGTGCATTGCTTTCCCAATGCGCAGACATGACGATTATCGCTCTAGGTTTGGGCAAATTGAGACTCAAGCGATGTAAAGCTGGACCAACCTGTTCAGGATTCAAAGCCAGCATTGGAGAGCCATGTGAGATGAATAAGCCAGGTAGCGTTTGAATAGTCATGAGGGTGGTTCCATTCTTAGGTGTATGAGGTGATCATCGCAAATTTTAGAAGTCAGAGTAACCATTTAAATTTGAACATCATGTTGCAAATTCGGAACGATTATCCAGCACGATGGTACGGATGGTTATGGTTAATGCTCATGGCACGGTACAGTTGTTCAATCAACAGAATGCGAACCATAGGGTGGGGTAGCGTTAATTTAGATAAAGACCAGTGCCAAGCAGCAGCTTTACGAACAGCATCAGAATGTCCATCAGGTCCACCAATCGCGAGTACAACATCATTCCCTTCAAGCATCCAACCTTTCATGGTTTCAGCTAATTTTTCTGTACTAAACTCTTTTCCTCCCACTTCAAGTGCAATTAAAAGTTCATTTCCTTTCAGTGCATTTAAAATGCTATCGCCTTCGATATTACGGTATTTTAAAATATCAGCTTCAGAGTCATTCTTTCCGCGTTTCGCCATAGGAAGCTCAACAATTTGAGTTTGTACAAAAGGTTGAATTCTTTTGAAATAGTCTTCAAAACCAGTAAGAACCCATGCTGGCATTTTTTGACCAATGGTCAAGATACGAATTTTCATGAAAGTGTGTCACTAGAATTTTCACGATATTATACATTTCAAAGTGATGAATTTATAAAATCAAAAGTTAAAACATAATGAGTTGTTAATTTTGCATCCATTGACATCTTATAAAAAAAGAGAGCCTAAGCTCTCTTTCTTCACTTAAAAGACCGATTAGTGTCGTGCAGATTTTGATTCGTCAACTGCTTTAACAATGGGTGTTTTGACTAATGGTTTGGGCATAGAGGTTAATGCTAGTGGTAAAATTTCATCAATTGATTTTACAACTTTGATATCTAAACCTTCTTTCACATTATCAGGAATTTCGACTAAATCACGTGCATTTTCCTGTGGAATAAAGACCATTTTTACACCGCCACGATGTGCAGCCAGTAATTTTTCCTTTAAACCACCAATACGCATTGCACGGCCACTCAAGCTGGTTTCACCAGTCATTGCAATATCAGGTCGAATCGCAATGCCAGTAAACGCTGAAACTAATGCTGTCGTCAAAGCAAGACCAGCTGAAGGACCATCTTTAGGTGTAGCGCCTTCAGGTAAGTGCACGTGAATATCGGTTTCTTCAAAGCGAGTAGAATCGATACCCAAAGCATCAGCTCGTGTACGCACTACGGTCATCGCTGCAGTAATAGACTCCTTCATAACATCACCTAAAGAACCAGTAGTTACAAATTTTCCTTTACCTTTCATTGCTGCAACTTCAATTGTCAGTAGTTCACCACCAACCGAAGTCCAAGCTAGACCATTAACACGACCGACTTGAGCTTCTTCTTCAGCCATACCGAAATCGAATTTATGTGGCCCTAAGTAGTCAGGTAGATTTGCAGAATTAACCTCAATTTGAAGGTTTTTCGCTTTTTTACTAACCGCTTCTTTAACCACTTTACGTGCGATTTTAGAAACTTCACGCTCTAAACTTCGAACACCAGCTTCACGTGTATAGCGTTGTACGATATCTCGAATTGCTTCTTCATGTACACTCAATTCCTTAGCTCGTAAGCCATTATTCTTGATTGCTTTAGGTACTAAGTAACGCTCAGCAATATTGATTTTCTCTTCCTCTGTATAACCAGGAAGGCGAATGACCTCCATACGATCTAACAAAGCTTCAGGGATATTCATACTGTTTGCAGTACAAATAAACATGACTTCAGATAAATCAAGATCAAGATCAAGATAGTGATCGTTGAATTTGTGATTCTGTGAAGGATCAAGTACTTCTAACAAGGCAGATGCAGGATCACCACGATGATCTTGAGCCATTTTGTCAATTTCATCGAGTAGGAATAAAGGGTTTTTTACACCGACTTTAGAAAGTGATTGCACAATCTTACCTGGCATCGCACCAATATAAGTTCTGCGATGTCCACGAATCTCGGCCTCATCACGAACACCACCAAGTGCCATTCGAACGAATTCGCGACCTGTTGCTTTAGCTACAGACTCACCTAATGAGGTTTTACCTACACCAGGAGGACCTACGAGACACAATACTGGTCCACGTAGTTTTTTTACACGTGACTGAACAGCAAGATATTCAACGATACGTTCTTTAACTTCATCCAAACCATAATGATCAGCATCAAGAATATCTTGAGCTTTAGCAAGATTTATACTTACTTTGCTCGCCTTATTCCATGGTGTATCTAAAATAGTTTCGATGTAATTACGAACTACGGCTGCTTCACTCGATGCAGGCTGCATTGCTTTAAGCTTACGGAATTCACCTTCTGCTTTTTTACGAACATGCTCAGGAAGATCCGCTTCAGCTAAGCGTTTTTCTATCTCAGCAATGTCATCTTCAGCACCGCCATTCATGTCAGAAAGTTCACGCTGAATAACTTTCATTTTTTCATTTAGAAAATATTCGCGCTGATTCTTTTCCATTTGACGTTTTACATTGTCATGTAAATTTTGCTCAATCTGTTGTTCTTCAGACTGTTGAAGCAAATAAGTCATTAACTCTTGTAAATGAGCTTCAAATTCATCGTGTTCGAGGAATTTTTGTTTCACTTCAATGTTTAACGGCACGCGTGTAGCGACAAAGAACATGAGTTGCAATAAATCATCGATTTTATTTGCAGCATTAATTAACTCACGCGCATTACGTAGTTTCGCTTCAGCATATTGGCTGAAAAGACCACGTAATTCTTCGAGACGAGTTTGTTGAGTTGCCGACTCCATACGGATCGTCATTGGGCTAAGGCTGTGTTCAGCTTCTAAATAATCGTTTTGATCGTAAATGTTAACCAATTTAGAGCGATAAATACCCTCGATTAAAACCTTAATGCAGTTTTCATCGTTTTCATGATTTACGACTTGTACAATCTTCGCGACAGTACCGTATTGATATAAATTGTCGTGATCAATTTCTTCTGTAAGAGAATCTTGTTGAGCTACTACAAAAACTAAATTGTCACTGTTACGAGCTACATCAACTGCTTTAATCGATTTTTCACGGCCGACAAAAAGCGCAATTTGCATGTGTGGATAAACCACAACATCACGCAAAGCTAATAGCGGTAACACGCTAGGGGTCTGAAGTTCTAAGTTTTCTTCATTCATAATAATATCAGTCATGAGCACTCCTAATGAGTGACAACGGTGTTGCCATATTTTTATAGTGATGTGTAATTTAAAAAATACAAGGGTGAAAATCGATAAAATTCGATTTATTTCTACTAATCTTGATAAATTCAATTGGATTTAGGGTGAATTAACATTCTTCGTTTGAATTTTAATCTTATTTTAGGGGTGATTAACTCATCTAATGGCTGATCCCAAGGTTGGCGCTTTAAAGGATCTAAGATTAATTGAAAGTCATGCGCTAAACCGATGCGATAGGGGTGATTGCTCGCATGCTTTAACGTTCTATCATAAAAGCCACCTCCCATACCCATACGTGTTCCATGATAATCACAGGCTACTAGGGGCATCAACAGTACATCAATTTGTTTTACATTTTGCCCCAATCTATGCATAGGCTCATACATTCCCAATTTATGTTTAGTAAAACGTTTATTTAGATATTGATGCTTTGAAATTGGAACCCATTTTAAAGTTGAATCAAGTCTGGAGACTTTTGGGAGATAAACGACTTTATGCTTTGAAAAGCAATGCATGATTAGGATATGTGTTTGTATTTCACCGAATGCATCTAAATAAATCCCAATTTTTTTTGCAGATTTAAATTTAGAGTGAGATTGGATTTTTGACAAAACCTGAAAAGCAGAACGTCGTTGCGTAAAAATTGAGAGTTGTCTTCTACGAGAGCGTAGATTTTTTCTTAAAAGTTGTGTTTGCAACTGCATTTCAAACTATACCAATCTAAGTGCATGTGTAAGGTAAGTAGTTTATCGATTTTTACTCAGGTTTAATCAATCTGATTTGAATATTTTCGATAGTATATTTTTTATTTACTCTAGGTGTAACAAATAAAAGATTAGGGTCAATTTAATTTTTAATTGAAGCCGGTAAGCTGAACTCAATCAGATCAATGAAGCTTTGATCATAAAAAATAGAAAAGGGAACGATAATGAAAAATAAAAAAAACGGTAGTCTATTTAAAAAGAGCAAGCATGCTTATCGTATGGTTATGCTCACGACAGTAATTAGTCTTTCTGGTCTAATCACAAATCATGTAAATGCTCAAACTAGCTCTAAGTTGGATTTATCATTGTCCAGCCATTCTGTAAATAAAATAAAAAAACTACTGAATGATCCAAAAGTTTGGCAACAGATTCCGAAACAAGTCACCTTATGTGTATATTCACCGAGCGGTGCTCATGGTGAAGCGTTTGAGCAAGCGACGAGCTATATGAGTGAATTACCACGAATTGCTAAAGTTGCTCAAGATTTCGGCGTGCAAATGACTGTCAATCGTACGGCTAAGCTACAAATGCAGATAGATTTGAATTATCCAAAATTAAAGCAAAAAACATCCACTGAAGTTAATTTAAAAGTCTATACAGATGAACGGGTTTTAACTGAAGACTTTAGAAGTAAACGTTGTGATGGTGCGGGAATAAGTAATTTACGTGCTAAGCAATTCAACTCTTTTGTTGGAAGTATTGATGCAATAGGTGCAGTTCAAAACTATAAACAACTGACTAAAGTGATTCAGCTGTTAGCAAGACCTGAATTTGACTCGAAAATGGTCAATAGGGATTATGAGGTTGTCGGTATTGTGCCTTTAGGTGCTGCTTATATTATGGTAAATGATCGTAAAATTGATGCTTTATCTAAAGCAGCTGGGAAAAAAGTCGCTGTAATGAGTTTTGACGCAACCCAAAAAAAATTAGTTCAAAATGTTGGTGCTCAACCAGTTACAGTGGATTTAACTTCTGTGGGCGGGAAATTCAACAATAAGGAAGTTGATATTATCGCTGCGCCTGCAATCTTATTTGAACCTTTGGAACTCTATCGTGGAATGACGAACAAGGGCGAGGTAAGAGGGGCAATTATTCGTTTTCCACTCGTTCAAGTGACGGGTACATTGATTATGCATCGAAATAAATTTCCTGCTGGAATGGGGCCCATAGCAAGGGAGATTATTTCTAAGCAATTAACACCAGCTTATAAATTTATTGATCAAACTGAATCTAAAATTGATCCTAAATTTTGGATGAATATAAGAGATGCTGAGAAACCTGGATATTTGAAAATTATGCGTGAAGCTAGGATTCAAATGACGAAAGAGGGGCATTATCATCCTGAAATGATGTCTATCCTTAAAAAGATACGATGCAGTGATGATCCTAAAAATTATGAGTGTGCGCTTCATGATGAGTAATTATTAATCTAAAAAATAGATGGTTTTAATAATTTTAATCGGTTTTATTTGTTTTTAGCCATGCTTTAAATTATTCACATCTAGGTTAATGAGTAAATGTGAGATGAAAACTTTTATCGCAGTAGTTACTTCTACTTTGATTGTAAGTGCATGCGCATATGATCCTGTAAATTATGAGCAGCTCAGAATGTCAGAGAATGCTCAACATATGAAATTAAATGGTTAAATAAAGCCCCCAGATGGGGGCTTTATGCCTATTTCTTCTTAACGATATCGCTCCAAGACACATTAGTTGGCACGCCTGAGTTAAAGCGAACTGATGCGGATGATGAATAATCTTTAGTTTGTTCAACGACAATCTTTTGATTGTACTCATCAATAATTTCTAACTTACCGCCTGCTTTCGGGTAAATTCTCCACGACTCTTTTTCGAATGGTTGAGTTACACTGAAGTTGAATGCATATGAAAAATTAGCATCTTTAGGTTGGCCAACGATTGTACCTTTACTTGACACACTTTGTAATTGTTCATCAAAAAAACGGTATTCATAATCCTGTAGCCCCATATATTCCAATGTAGTGCTAGGGTTGTTTTTATCTACAATCTGGAATTTTAAAGGATCTTTTACAGAATAAATTGCGCCATTAGAACCAACTGTATCTTTTACAATTTTACCAGTGACTAAATATAGTTTAGATGTATCAGTCCACGGTGTATAAAGCGCATTATTAAACTCAACTGTGGTTGAGCTTAATGTTTCAGTAAGCGAAATAGATCCTCCTTTAAATGTTACGACTTCCTTGCCGAAACTAGTAGCACAAGAATCATTACCACTTTTTAGCTTGATTGTTTGAGTAGTTCCACTTTTAGTTAGCTCAGTACAAATTAAATTTCTAAAAATTGTAAATGCACTTGTTCCTTGATCTGTTAATTCAATTACTCTACCTGTACGAGTAATGGGTCCATCACCCAATGTTTCGCCAATCATGTGTCCTAATGCTTGATTAAATCGATCATCCATGACATTCAAAGATTCTGAAAAACCAAGCGTTTCTTTAAGTTTTGTTAAAAAATCCTTATCTTTAAAAGGTATAAATGTAGAGCTCACATCACCTGGTTTAATATAATTATCATTTGGCATGTCAAGCTTCGAGTCACTTCCACCACCACATGCACTTAGTAATGCAGCAATACTCGCAACCCCAGCCAATTTTGCTAATTTAGACATATTCTCTTCCTTTAAATATAAATCTATTCTCATTGTTTATAATGTTTGACTAATAATATGAAGTCTTTAAACAATAAGAAGACATTAAAATGAAATACTTTTTGTGTAATTTCTATTATGGGGAATAATAATTTAAATTTTAGAAAAGTTACTTGGTCATTATTAACCAAATTTACAAATAATATGTCAATTTTTTATATTGTTAAATATATATAAATCAATAGGTTTAAATAATTAAATAATATTGAGAGTTAAGTATATTTGTTTTAGATTAGTGTCTAATAAGTTGTTTATAGTGAAAATAATGTGATAAAAATCAAAAATTATTAATATTGATTATTAATTTGGGATAAAGCGCAAGGATGTTTATTCAAAAATAAGAAAAAAGAGAAAATAAAATAAAGACTCCGGAGATGCCGCTGCATGTGTCGTTACCCTGAACCCGACGAGTTCAAGGTGGACGCGACGTATACTTGCTGGGTTTCCCACTCGAGGTGGGCATACGCTCTAAATATACAGAACACAATCCATAAGTTTAAGTATCGGCAGGGGAATAGACCCGCTGGCGAACATCCCAGAGTTAAATTAAGTATAACGAAATGAGTGAGATTGGCAAACCTTGGTGTACCCATTATTTGCGTGATAATTCACTCAGTAAAACTGACTGTGCAAACTTAGATCAAATTTATACAGTTTTTTCAACGTCTTCCAAGATTGTTGCAAGTAAGCGTTCACAGTGAGAATATTCTTGTAAGGATTTGTTCATTGTTAAAACTTCTTGCATAAGCTCTAAAGCCACCATGATAACGAGCTTATTGTGTTCTACGTTAGGTGCTTTTCTACGAAATTCTTGAAATTTCTCATTCAGCAAATCACCAGCACGTTGTAAATCATCTTTCCGATCTTGAGTGGTTGAAAGTCTAAATGTTTGTTCAATTAGTCTTAACTCGACTGTAACGACTTCAGACATAATTATGCTTCCTCATTTTGTTCAGCCGGATTTTCTAATTGTTGGATTTCTTGGGCATGATGATCTTGATCAGTACCTAAAATGGCCAATCGTTGAATGATTTGCTCAACCTTAGTTTTAGCGAGTTCATTTTTTTTGATTAAACGTTGATTTTCAGCCTTCAATTCATCAATTTCTTTTTGAGCTTGACGTTGTTCAGCCAACATTTTTTCTTTGATGACTCTTAACTCATTCCTTTCAGCCAAGATTTCCTGAAATCTATTTTTTAAATCAGTACAACTTTTTTCTAAACGACTATAACGTTCTGCTAAAGCAGTAGCATCTTGATTTAAGGTTTTATAAATACTATCTAATTGATTGTATTTGTCATTTAGACTTTCAATCTGTTCTTGCTTTTGAGTGATGATGCTATTTTTTTGAGCGGTTTGAGTTTGATGAGTTTCCTGAAGTTCTTTCTGTTTAGCTTCAAGAGAACTATTCATTTGTTCGGTTTCGGACAAACGATGTTTAAGCGTGCCTAAATGCGTTTGTAAACGCTGTAATTGTTCTAACATAACGAGGTCGCGTAGTTTCGCAATCAAAGGTAATATATACAGAAGTATAGAGATTGGAAAAACGAATGCAAGACGATATTTCAGGTTGGACAGATTGGAACCAACATTTCGGTTCAATTGAGGAAATTACTAGTCCAAGTGAGTTACATGGTTTACTTACAGGTATTGTTTGTGTAACCCAACCGCCATCTCATGAGGAGTGGTTACAAATTTTGTCTACATTGAATGTGCCTCAATTAGAACCTGCTGCACTCAATTTACTTGCTGAGGAATCTGAAGATGTTTCGCATGCTTTGTCAGAAGATGAATTAGATTATTTACCCATTTTGCCTGATGATGAACATGTATTGTCTGAGCGTGTTCAAGCTTTAGCAGATTGGTGTGCTGGAGTAGTATTGGGGTTTGGATTAGCGTCTGGTCATATTCGTACTGACGAAGCTGAGTTGATTGAACACTTGCAAGATATTGCAGCAGTAGAGTTTGAAGATTCTGATAATGATGAAGAAGGTGAAATTAGCTATCAAGAACTTTATGAATTTGTTCGATTAATTCCAGTGAGTTTATCTGTTGGACGAACCAAGATTGCTGTTGAAGAAAGCTCATTACTGAAACATGTAAAACCAACAATTTCGAAAAAAAATGAGCAAAGTGTCGTTGAGATGTTTACACCTCATCGACCAAGTTGATTACATTTAATCAAGAGTACTACTTAACATATAAGTAGTACTGTATTTTCTTAAATTAAATAGCCTAAGCTGCAGAAAAGATATGAAACTTACTCAATCAGATTTTCAAAAACGACGTGATCAATTAGCCGCTGAAATAGGCCTAAGAAGCATTGCAATTATTGCAACACGTGAAGAAATGTTTAGAAATCGTGATGCTGATTATAAATATCGCGCTGATAGTAGCTTTTTTTATCTAACGGGATTTGCAGAGCCTGAAGCAGTTGCTGTAATTGAAACATTTGATACTGAAGAAGAAGGTTATACCTACAGTTTATTTTGTCGTGAACGCAATCGAGAGATGGAAATCTGGACAGGTTACCGTGCAGGGATTGATGGTGCAGTCGATGATTATGATGCGGATGAAGCTTATGCGATTGATCTACTAGACGAAGAAATCATCGCAAAGCTTCAAGGAAAAGAAAGATTATTTTATAGAATTGGTCAACAAGCCAGTTTTGATGCAAAAATTACAAAATGGATTGCAGAAGCAAGTGGTGAAAGCCGACGTGGTACCGCTGCACCTACACAATTGATTCAGTTAGATACAATTTTAGATGAGATGCGTCTACACAAAGAGCCAAAAGAAATAGAGTTAATGCAAATCGCATCTGATATTTCTGCTCAAGCACATACGCAAGCGATGAAATCTGTACGACCAGGAATGATGGAATATGCTTTAGAAGCGGAACTGAATTATATTTTTGGTAAAAATGGTTGTGTACCATCGTATAACAGTATTGTGGGTGGTGGTGAAAATGCTTGTATATTGCACTATGTTGAAAATAACAAACAACTTAATGACGGCGATTTAGTTTTAATAGATGCAGCTTGTGAGTATGAGTTTTACGCATCAGATATCACTCGGACATTTCCAGTAAATGGTAAATTCAATCCTGAACAAAAGGCGCTTTATAATATAGTGCTCGATGCACAAATCGCTGCAATAGATGCGGTTAGAATTGGTAACTCTTATAAAGAGCCACACTACGTTGCTGTTCGTATATTAGTGCAAGGCTTGCTTAATCTTGGAATCATGCAGGGTGATCTCGATGAAATCATTGAGACAGAAGCCTATCGTCAATTTTATATGCATGGAACTGGTCACTGGTTAGGCATGGATGTTCATGACGTAGGGGCATATAAAGTCGATGGAGAATGGCGAACATATCAAGAAGGTATGGTGGTGACCATTGAACCAGGTTTATATATTGCCCCTGATGATGAAACTGTCGATCCAAAATGGAGAGGGATTGGTATTCGCATTGAAGATGATATTGTTGTCACTCAAGATGGACCGAGAAACCTGACTGCTAAAGTAGTAAAAACCATTGAAGATATCGAAGCCTTGATGGTGAGTTAACCATTTTCACAAATCTAAAAAGTCGATGGAAACATCGGCTTTTTTTTAATGTCATATTCAATATTGAAAAATGAATTATGGCTTCATCTTCAATAACGCTAATTCATTATAAAAAGTAAAAACTTTATTGTAAGATGAATTTGATTAAGAATTTATGTGTATGCAGCTATTGCTTGCTTTTATAAGGATCAAAACATGCAACAAGAAGTCATCATTGTCGGTGGTGGAATGGTCGGATTAAGCCTTGCTCTTATGCTGGCTAAAACTAACATTGCAGTGAAATTGTTAGAGGCGATCAGCTATCCTAACTATGATGATGCTAACCTTGCACCATATCATTCAAGTTTTGATGCCCGTAATAGTGCGTTGTCACGTCGAAGCGTGCAAATTTATCAAGAATTGGGAATTTGGGATTCACTGCAACAATATGCAACGCCTATTTTAGAAGTAAATATCACAGAAGAAGGAAGCTTCGGTAAGGCACGTTTAATCGCGGCTCAAGAGAAAGTAGAGAGCTTTGGTCAAGTGATTGAGAATGCATGGCTTGGACGAGTATTGTTATCAGAGGTCAAAAAAAATCCACTCATTGAGTTAATTGATGGTGTTCAAGTGACGTCGCTTAAACAGGATGAGAATTTAGCTTATCTTGAAGCATTAAAAGCGAATGAACATTTGCAGTTTCAATCCAAATTAGTCATAGCAGCAGATGGACGTGATTCTTTCTGTCGAAAAGCACTCGGTGTTGGTGCATCAGTGTATGATTATGATCAAGTGGCGATTGTCACTACAGTGCAGACATCCAAACCTCACTCCCATGTCGGTTTTGAACGTTTCAGCCCACTTGGTCCTTTAGCATTATTACCTTTACCTGGTGAATACCGTCGTTCTGTTGTTTGGCCAGTGCCTAAAGGTACTGAGGGAGAGTGGTTAGGTGATGAAAATGATCAGCATTTTTTAGATGCTCTTCAAAAAACCTATGGCGATCGAGCTGGTAAATTTGAGAAAACTGGTCGTAGATTTAGTTTTCCTTTATCTCAAGTTTTGGCTGAAAAACAAGCAGTAGGGCGTGTTGTACTTATGGGTAATGCTGCTCATACCATTCATCCAGTCGCAGGTCAGGGTTTTAATTTGTGTATGCGTGATGCATATGTATTGACCCGATATTTAAAACAACAAGTCATCAAAAATGCCGATTTAGGTGAAGCTGCTGTACTGAAAGAGTATGAAAAATCTCGACTCAAAGATCAGCAACGTGTGATTAAGTTTTGTGATTCTGTGGTGCGAGGCTTTAGTAATCAAAATCCAATCCTAAAATTTGTGCGAAATACAGGTCTAATGTGCTTTGAAAATATTCCAGGTATTAAGCCACTCGTTGCCAATTATGCAATGGGGTTAAAAGCATGAATGATGCTATTTTAGATGTCGTGATTGTGGGCGGTGGTTTAGTCGGAGGATTAACTGCTTTATTGCTGGCTAAAGGTGGAGTTCAAGCGACTGTACTTGATGCAGCACCGATATTGGATCACGAGAAGACCTTAGAATCATTGAATCCTCGTGTACTTGCATTGAGTCAAGCCACTATTCATTTGCTTAAGCATGTTGATGTATGGGATAAGTTGGCTCGTCAACAACCCTACACGGGAATGCAGGTGTGGAACAAAAATGGCTTTGGTGAAATCAATTTTGGAACATCAGCGCATTCTAAACCTGATGAAGCACAAATATTAGGTTCAATGGTCGAACCAAGTATCTTGAACCTTGCGATTCAGAGCATGATGATCGACCAGATTGATGATTACCGTACTCAGATTCAAGTGAAACGTATTGAGCAAGGAAATGGCTGTTGGATTCTTCATCTCGCTGATCAAACTCAATTGAAAACGAAACTTTTAATTGGTGCGGATGGTGCAAACTCATTCGTACGTGAACAAGCCATGATTGATTTGGATGTTTTGGATTATTATCAGGCTGGTATTAGCTGTGCGATCAAGACGGAACAAGCGCATCAACATGTTGCGAGACAAATCTTCTTAGAAACAGGGCCACTGGCTTTTCTCCCAATGGCAAGTTTAGAACATCAAGAATATGGTCATTGGCAATCCATTGTATGGACTTTACCAGATGATTATGCAGACGAATTTGCGTCACTCTCAGATGAAGATTTTGTACAATTACTGACACGAGAGAGTCATCATATGTTGGGCAAAGTATTAGCCGCAACGCCTCGAGCAAAATTCCCACTGAAAGCACGAGCTGCTCAACGTTATATTAAAGATGGCTTAGCCCTAATTGGTGATGCAGCCCATGTTATTCATCCACTTGCTGGTCAGGGGGTGAATATTGGTTGCCTTGATGCAGCAATTCTATGCGATGTGCTACTTTCTGATTACGCCCGTGGCGTTTGGGCTCATGAGCAAACTTTATTGAAATATGAGCATCGCCGTAAATTTCAAAACGATGCCATGATGCATAGTATGTCTATGATTGGTTGGATGGAATCTGCTCCTATTTTTCCTATTGTTTGGGCGAGAAACTTTGGTTTAAAACAGGTTGAAAATATCAGTGCGTTAAAATCGACGTTTATGTCGCAAGCGAATGGTTTGAGTCAACTCAGTAATACAAGATATCAAGTGAATTGAAATCTGATCTAAAAAGAATCATCAGTATATATTTTTTTACCAATATGATTAAAAAATATACAAATGAGGTGCTTTAGATACTATGCGAACGATAAAGAGCTTGATACATTTCTCTAAAAATCAAAGCACGTTCCAATCAGGTGCGTGAAAACATTGATGGGGAGTTTGAAATGACAGACGCAAATGATTTTGATGACAACGAAGACAGTGTTGTAGACGAAAATGAATCACAAGCAGCAGAAAAAGGTGCGGCCGTAAGTGACGTTACTGTATCTGATGCCGATGTCGCGGAAGCTGAAACATTAACAGTGACAGCTAAACTCAAACAACGTCAGGCACTGGAAGATGAAGTTGCTGCTTTTCTAGCACGTGGTGGTCGTATTACTGAAGTTCCACCTGATGAATCAATAAAAGATTAATAAAAAAAAGCACCATCAATATGGTGCTTTTTTTATTTTGCTTAATCATTCGCACCACTGAGCTCTAGCGCGCGTTGATATGCGACTTTCTTTTTGATTCCAGTGAGATCAGCTGCAAGTTGAGATGCTGCTTTTACAGATAAATCTTGCAATAAACGATTGAGTAATTTATCTAATTCTTCTTGCTGCATGTCTTTTTCAGTGGCTGCTCCAGCAATGACCAATACAATTTCCCCTTTTTGCTGGTGATGATCATTTGCAATAAATGATTGTAAATCTCCAAGGGTCATTTTTTTGATTGTTTCGAAGGTTTTGGTAATTTCACGTGCAAACCCGACTTCACGGTCAGCCCCGAACACAGAGACCATATCCGTTACAGAGTCTAGGATTCGATGTGGTGCCTCATAGATGATCATGGTATGCGTGTTGTCTTTCAATTTATTTAATTGAATAAGACGTTGTGATTGTTTCGAAGATAGAAATCCTTCAAAACTAAAGTGATCACTGGGTAGACCCACAGCGCTTAATGCTGCGATAGCTGCACATGCACCTGGAACCGGAACGACACGAATACCATGGTCCTGAGCTGCACGAACCAATTTAAAACCAGGATCACTGATCAATGGTGTACCTGCATCACTGACGAGTGCAACATTTTCACCATTTTTTAACTTATCGATAATTATATCAATTTTGTTACTTTCATTGTGATCATGGCACGCTGTAAGCGGAGTTGAGATATTATAGTGTTTCATTAAAAGAGCGGACTGACGTGTGTCTTCTGCCGCGATAAGAGAGACAGACTTTAAAACATCAATTGCTCTATAAGTCATGTCATCTAAGTGCCCAATTGGCGTCGCTACAACAAATAACTGAGCACTCATAAGGTTTCTCCATGTTGGATCTATTAAGAATAAAAAAAGAATTCATTGGTATTGGCTTATGTGGAATGATTTTCCAAGCCCAAGCGGAAGTATTGGTTATTTTACCTGATTCAGGCCCTATGGCGCGAGCAAGTAATAGTATTAAAAATGGTATTGATGAGGCTTATCAAAAGTCTAAAAGTGAAATGCCAATCAAATATGTCAATTCGGATCAAAAACGATTAAAAGAGATCCTAAAGACGCAAGTCAGTCAAAACACCAAACTTATTATTGGTCCATTAGCCAGACAGGATGTCGAAGCAATAATGAAAGAACCGCTAAAAATTCCTGTTTTAGCACTGAATGAAGTTCCTTTAAAACATGCAAAAGTGTGGCAGTTTAGTCTATCGAAAACTGATGATGCTCAAGTTTTAATTAAACAGATTGAAAAGGATCGAGTTCAACATCTCTATATCTTGCGTGAGTCTGCTACTGAGTCTGAGAGCTTAAGCTTTGTAAATGCCGTGTTTAAAAATTTTCATGGTAAATTTTCTCTAGTCCAACAATTGCCTGATATAAAGTCAAATGAAGGTGCGTTGCTTTTAGGCAGTATGGAGTGGATCAACTCATTGAAGAGTAAGCCTTCAAAACGTTTGTATGTTCAGGCTTTTGCTATTGATCATAATATGGATATTCCGAAGGGAACTAAATTCTGTGATGTTCCAGTCATGGTTCAATTTTTAAAAAAACCTAATCAAACGACTGAAAATACTGCTGCATTCCAACGTCTTAATGCCTTCGGTCAAGATGTTTGGCGTTTGGCGGATTTGATGTTGAAAACGAAGAATCCTGATCAAATATCAATTCAAGGTCAGACTGGGCATTTGAGTTTTAAAGAGCATCGGATCGAAAGAAAACCTGCGTGCTTCGAGAAAACATGGTTTAGATTAAAAATATTTAAGAGGACTTAAATGGATGAGTTCTCAACAATTAGGTATATGGGCTGAAGACCAAACTGAAAAAGTCTTGATCTCACAGGGTTATATTGTACTGGCTCGAAATTTTCATTCTCGTTATGGTGAGATAGACCTGATTGCTCAACGTGATCTTGAGCTTGTATTTGTTGAGGTCAAAGCCAGATCAAAAACAACCTATGCTTCAGCCCTAGAATCAATATCATCGAGCAAGCAAATTAAAATTGCGAAAACAGCAATGTCATTTCTTCAAAAATTTCCAAGCTATACAGAGTTTTATTATCGTTTTGATGTGTTTTGTTTTGATTTTCATAAAAAAATTGCAAAACCGTTACAGCATGAAATTTCTGATATAGATTATGATCTCGAGTGGATTGAAAATGCATTTACAATAAATGCAGACTTGATTAATCTATGAACCGAATGAGCTAAGCCATTTCCAACAATAGAAAAAATTCAAGTTTCACGAGGAGACGGATTGAGTGTTGAAGCGTATTGTAATTTCGATGGCGTGTGTTGCTAGTCTTTCAGGCTGTGCAAGTTTTATTTCAGGTGGAACTGGCGCAGAACCAGTTGGGGTGGTGAGTGGAGCTCGTTCTTTAGGTCAGGTATTTATTGACTCTTCAATTGAACGTACAGCAAAGATCAATTTATACAAATTGGATGCTCGTTTTAAACAATCTCGAGTCAATGTGAATAGCTTTCACAGTAATGTCTTGTTAACAGGTCAAGTGCCTGATGCGCATTTGAAACAGTTAGCAGAAGATAACGTTCGAGCGATGAGTGATGTGAAATCTATTCATAACTACATCACAGTTGGTCCTCAAATTGGTTACTCTACCATCATGCAAGATGCGACTGCGACAGCGAACACACGTGGCTTAATTATGCGTGCGCCAGTTGTTTCAGACAGTAAAGTCTTGGTTCATACTGAAGATGGCGTGTTATATGTGATGGGACGCTTAAATACAGCTGAAGAGCAAGATCTCATTGAAGTTTTACAACGAGTAGGGAATGTCACGAAAATTGTTACTTTGATTGATAACGTGGAATCTGCTCAAGTAGGCGCAGGTGTTCAATCATCATCACTTATGAACCCTTCAGCGGTGAGTACTCAACCTTATGTTGAAACACCCGTTGCAATTGATCCTGACGCTGGTGTCAGTTACCAATAATGTCGAATAAGATTGCGCAATTTTTTCCGAAATCAGTTCAGTTAAAACTGACCAAATTGAATCAAAAACTGAATGCTTTTCGCCCATATAATTTGGGTGGTTTGGCATTAAATCAATTGACCTCAAATAAAGGCTATTCTGTAAAAAGAAATATTGCTTATGGTCTTAAAGCTCGGCAACGACTGGATCTTTATGTTTGCCAAGCGCCAGCGAATAAACCTTTAGTTATATTCGTGCATGGTGGTGCATGGAGTAGAGGAAGTAAGGACGATTACAAGTTTCTTGGAGAAAGTTTGACACGTGCTGGATATAACCTCGCCGTAATAAACTATCATCTGGCGCCAGAACATATTTTTCCTCGTTACGTAACTGACCTTGCAGATTCAATTCAATATTTAATCAAAAGTGCTGATAAATATGGTATTTGTGCAGATCAAATAGCGCTTATCGGACATTCTGCTGGTGCTTTTAATGTGATGTCACTGATTTATCATCCTTCATTCATTGACTTTGAAGGACGAGATCGAATTAAAGCGTTGATTGGTTTGGCTGGACCCTATCACTTTAACTATCTAGGTGATCATTTATCTGAACATGCATTCGATAAAGCAGTAAATTTCAAAGCGGTGATGCCATACTATTTTGTAGAGAAAAATAATATTCAGCACTATATTTTTCTAGCAGATCAAGATACGTTGGTAAAAGATCATAATTCTGAAGAGATGCATCAAGCACTGTTAGCTGTAGAGAATCATAGCCAGCTCATTCGGGTGCCTCGTACTGGACATGTATCAATCATGGCAACAACTGCCACATTATTTGATCGACTCTTCAAAACTCGATCTCTCATCCTGAAAGTTTTAGAAGAGTCCTTCAAATAAATCTATAACGATTCGGATTTGATTTATTCAGATTTGAAAGGAATATTGTGAATGACATGTTGAATCATGGCATGCGCAATACTTCCTGCAAATGGAATTTCTGGTAAATCATCAAATTTAAAGAATTGGGCATCACTAATTTCATCTTCTTGAAGCACAATGTCACCTGAATCATACTCGGCCCGAAAAGCAATCATTAAATTACTTGGGAATGGCCAAGGTTGGCTGGCAAGATATTGAATATTTTTAACGTTTAGACCAATTTCTTCCATGGTTTCGCGTTGCACAGCCTCTTCTAAAGTTTCACCAACTTCGACAAAACCTGCAATCAATCCATACATATTGGATTTATTTTTTGCATTTTTCGCCAGCAAAATTTCATTGTCACCTCGTGTAATTACCGTAATGACACAAGGTTGAACACGAGGGTATTGGTGATAATTACATGCTGGGCAGATCATGGCATATTCTGAACGGTGCACATCCGTTTCTGTACCGCAATGACTACAAAATTTATGATTACGACGCCATTCTAATAATTGAACTGCTCGACTCGCTTGTTCAAATTGTTGCTTAGACCATTGAGTGATCAACTGTCGAATTGGCACAAGTTGATAACCTTCAGGAATTGCTTCTTCAATATGTAGATCTCGTGCAATTACTTGATCACCAGATTGGAAAATCAGATCACTCTCTAAACGTTCAACACGTGGTAATTGGAAGTTTTCATCGACGAGAAGTTGATGTTGTTTAAAAATATAAGCAACAGAGAGTTCAGACATTAGGCAACCGCTTTAATTTTTTGACTGCTGATGAGTGCAGTTTCAGATACTGATTTATGAATAGGATAATCATACTTCAAGCCATCAAGATGAAGCTCTAGACTGGCAAGCACATCTAGAATGTGCTGAAGTTGTTGGGAGGTGAGTGATTTCTGAATATCGTAATAGTGTTCAACCGCCTCAGCACTATTTTTTAGTGCATTACTTAATACTTGAGCATCAAGAAATAGAGCAGCACCGCTTAATTGTCTTAAATTGGTTGTGATGTTTAATAAATCATTTGTGTCTTGAACATCATTGCTTTGAAAAAGTTTATCGCCTAGTTCTTGCAAGAGAATTCGAGCTTCTTTTTGCAGCGTTTCATGTGCATCATCTAGCCGATCCAGTGATATATTCATATTATTCACATCAAGTTGAATGCGAGTTGGTGCAAAATTTCGCTTCAAAATCCCGATAGAGTTCATAGCCGATAGCATGCTGTTCATTAATCGTTGAGCAAAATCGGCATTTTGTTGAATATAGGTTCGATGAAAATGATCTGCTTGCAGTTTCATCTCTGCATAAGCTTCATTAAGATTCATGACTAAAAAGATATTTGCCATACGATACAGCTTTAAGCGAATATCTAAAATTTGATCGTCAGTAAAACTTTGATAGTGACTTTCAATATCTAATCTTAATTGATTCAATTCTTCTGTAATCAAGTGAGCAACGGTATCCATTGTTCTTTGATCAGGTCCAAACAGATGGCGACTAAAAATTTGTAGTTGAACATCAGTCAAAATGTTGTCCGAGATTTGAAAATACTCACGAAGCATTTGTGAATCGTAGTTTTCTTGGCTAATACAAATCGCTAAAGCATTAGCAAAGTCAGTTTCATCGACCTGAAAATGCTGGGGTGCATTTAAAAACTCCCGAATTTGACTGCCAACTTTAGCCAACCATTTTAGGCGTGCATCACTGAGAATGAGTTGGTCAAGTTGATTAAATGCGATTTGCATCAGAAGCCAATATTGTTGACTCGGTGTTTCAAGAGAGAGCAGTGCTATATGATCTACAATGAGTTTAAAACGATCAAAATCGTCTTCAGTTTCATTTTGCGTCACTAATTTTATTAAACAATCTTTATATAGTGTATTCCAATAATCAGATGAATTAATCTGATTCGATGAAGCTTGCGGTGTTAAAGTTAATTGTTTCTGAGTGGTCTGAATTCCATTACCCAAAGCTGTGCAAGGGATGTTCAATACTCGCTCAAGATGGTTAAGTGTATCTAAGAGAAATTGGGGGACATCGACTTCACGTAAGCAAATAAATTCGATATATCGCTTTAGCATCGTTGTACCATCACTTAATGCAGCAGCGTATTTCAGGTTTTTTGCAGTTGGATTTTGCATCATCTTTGACATGACTTGCGCACAGTAGTGTGCAAGTTGTGCGAGATGAGGAAGCTGGATCATGGCAAAAACTTGATTGGATTGTTCAAGTCGAATGAATGCGTCATTTATCCCAAAAGGAAGTGTTTGATCCTCAATAAGCTCTGATACTGTATTTTCGACCTGATCGATGATTTGATCAATTTCTTTTTTAACAATAAGTAATGCTGTAGGGTCAAAATAAATTGAACTTTGATAAGACATCGATCGAAACCTATGTTGGCCGTTAATTTTGCTCAGAGCCCAGATAAGGGGAATTTTTGCTCTAAATGAATATAGCCGAACTGATCGTACTTTACAAAATGAATCAAGCAGATGGAAGATTATTTAGCAAATAAGCACGGCTCGCCATTTTTTTCTTGGTAATCTTCGATCCATTTTTGGTGTGCTGCTAATTCCTCATCAGAAGCATAAATGATTGGTAAATCTACCTCAATTTTTTGGTACTGATTTTGTCCAGTTTCAGAATGATGATCATGCGCTGAGAGTGCATCGATATCAAATGAAACTTGACCACCTGTCATGGCTAAATAAACATCTGACAGAATTTCTGCATCCAGTAAAGCACCGTGGAAGGTACGATCACGCTGTGGAACTTCGTAGCGCTTCACTAATGCATCCAATGAGTTCTTTTGACCTGGATGTTTCGCTTTTGCCATTGCAAGTGTATCAGTCACTGCGCAGACTTCTGAAAGCGTACCAAAGCCAGCACGTTTGAACTCCATATCTAAGAAGTTCATATCGAAAGTTGCGTTGTGTGCGATAATTTCTGCACCTTTTAAGTACTTGTACAGTTCAGCAGCGATTTCTTCAAATATAGGTTTATCTTTCAAAAAATCATCAGAAATACCGTGAATCGCTTCAGATTCACCGACTGGTTTTTTGGGATTGATATAAATGTGAATTGAACTTCCTGTCAGTTTGCGATTGATCATTTCAATCGCACCCACCTCGATAATACGGTCTGTATCTTGATAATAAAAACCTGTAGTTTCCGTATCTAAAATCAGCTGGCGTGGTCCTTGTAAATTTAGACGAGCAGGCGTGACCACAATATGTGGATGTGATTTTTCAGCTAAATTAGGAACGCTTTGATCTACTGATTCAGAATTTAAGTCCTGTGCATCAACCGTTTTAGCGACATCGGATGAGTTTGAGCTGACTTCGTCCGTGCTGTATTCAGCTTGATCATCATTTTCTGCTAAATCAATTTCGACTTCTTCTTCAATTTCTTCATCTTGATCGTTGAGATCTAAACCAAACGGATCATTGAGCAACCAATCTTCAGACTGTTTTTTTTTATCATTCGCTTGCAGGGAATTTTTTAATTGTTCAGCCGTTTGGTCAGCGCCTTGATTAGCTAACTGATCTGCCATTTCATTGCCTGGATGTCCTGCATGACCTTTAATCCAGTTCCATTCAATGTCTCGACCTTGACAAACTTGGTCCAAAGTTTGCCATAAATCAGGATTTTTAACGTCTTTCCAATTTTTCTTTTTCCAACCACTGATCCATTCAGTAATGCCACGCTTTACATAGTTTGAATCTGTCCAAATGATAAGCTTCGCATCAACAGGACAAAATTTAATTCCTTCGATTGCGGCTGTTAACTCCATACGATTATTGGTCGTGTCAGGTTCACCACCACATATTTTATGTTCTGTATCCTTAGTGATGATGTAAGCACCCCAGCCACCTAGCCCAGGATTACCACGACATGCGCCATCAACATAAAGTGTTATTTCAGACATAGTTTGAACCAATCAATCGAATAAAGTGTTGAACATCAAGTTCGGAAATTTTATTGTATACGTAAATGCGAAACATCAGTGCGATAACTGGATATTTTTTAATGTCTTGTAACATTTATAAGCAATTACTCATCAAGAAGAGACTTGCCTGAACAACGAGCTCCTCTAAAATGGTTTATATACAATAAATTTACTATGCGTCTTTCGGAATTTGTATGTCTAAAACAACCACCGCAGTGTGGCAGCCATCTGCAACTTTTTTATTTAAAATTTCAGTAATTACTTCCGCAGTAACCGGATTAGGCGTAATGACTGGCTGTACAGCGAGTCCCACTTCTGCAAAGACGCAAAAGTCGAATCAATTAGGCATGTTAGATGCCAGTAGCTTAGATTCACTTGAAGATCTTTTATCTGCAACTGATATGCGTGCAGTTGAAGGTGATCGTTTACTTATTTTAAAGCACGGCGATGTTTGGAAACGTATGACCGTTGGTTTTAAAATGGATGAAACAAAGTGGGATCCACGGATTGATGCTCAAAGAAGTTGGTTTATTACGCGTCAGCCTTATCTGGATCGTTTATCCGCTCGAGCTTCTCGTTATCTTTATCATACTGTAAAGGAAGCAGAGCGCCGTGGATTACCTACAGAACTTGCTTTACTTCCCGTCATTGAGAGTTCCTATGATCCAGCTGCAACGAGTTCAGCGGCAGCTGCAGGGATGTGGCAATTCATCCCAAGTACAGGTCGTATTTATGGATTAAGACAGACCAATTTGTATGATGGACGCCGTGATGTAGTTGAGTCTACACGTGCAGCCTACGAGTTTTTAGGAAGTTTATATAACCAATTCGGTTCATGGGAATTAGCTTTAGCGGCTTATAACGCTGGTCCTGGACGTATTCAACAAGCGATTAACCGTAATAAGGCTGCTGGCTTGCCTACAGATTATTGGTCATTACGTTTGCCTCAAGAGACAATGAACTATGTTCCACGTTTCCTTGCGGTTGCACAGATTATCAAATCCCCTGAAAAGTATGGCGTAAGATTACCACCAATTGCGAATCGTCCTCACTTTAGAGAAGTTCCAGTTCCAGCAGGTGCGAGTTTAAACGAAATTGCTTCTCTGACAGGCTTAAGTCGTGCAGAACTTTATCAACTGAATCCAGGGCATCGTGGTGATATCATTGATCCTCAAAGTCCACAGCGAATTTTAATTCCAGCAGATTTAAATCCAAATATTGATCGTAAATTGAAAGCACTTAAACCAAGCAGTACAGGTCTATGGGCGAGCGCTTCAAGCCCTGTTTCTACATCTACGCCAGCAACAACAATTACAACGACAGTAAATACACCAAAAGCTTCAAATGCTTCCGTATTGGCAACTCAAACAGCGAAGCCAGTTAATAATACTCAAACACCTTCAGTATCTACAACAATTTCAACTTCGAAGGGTAGGACTCCTTCTGGTTCTGATGCATTGGCAGCTTTTGCTGCTTCGGCAGTGGTGCCAAGCGCACCTCGTATACCTGTTGCTGTTACACCGGCGCAAAATGTTAAACCTGTACGTGTAGAACCAGAAATCACTGCTGAAGAAAAAGCCAAAATCTTAGCTTCAATTGCCCCTGAAAAAACCACAACAACAACGAGTTCTGATCAAATTATTGCCTCGGTCATTGAACCACAGGCCACTGAAGCAGAAAAAGCGGAAGTCGTTAGAGAGATTAGTGCCATTGCACCTCAAGGTACTGAGATTGTCGATCCGTTGGATGGCAAGATTAAATTAACTGCGATTCAAACAAGTCAATCTGTGGCAGCAGGACAAGGTTCAGAAGTTAAAGTTGGCTTTGCTTATCCTAAATCTGTAGCAGAAAGTACATTGCCTACTTCTGAGGAAGCCCAGCTTAATCAAGGTAAGGCATTTAAGAAAACTGAAAGTGAAGTGGTTGTAGAACCACCTAAGGGTAAGCGTAGTACGTATACGGTACTCCCTGGTGACACGCTAGCAATTATTGCAATGAAAAACGGCGTAAGTTGGAGAGATATTGCAAAATGGAACCAAGTAGATCCAAATGCAACCTTATATGTAGGTGCGACCCTATATCTCTACGATGCTAAACCAGTAGCATCTGCTCAGAAAACGGATGTAAAGCCAGCAAGTTATATTGTGAAAGCAAATGATAGTCTGACTAGTGTTGCAAACCAGTTTGATTTAAGTGTCCAACAATTGGCTGAATTGAATGGTCTGACTATCAATAGTAATTTACTGGTTGGGCAGAAGTTAAATCTAACCCAGTCTCAAGCATCTAAATCAAGCAAAACTGAACAAGCGCTAACTAAGGTTCAAACGAAATCTTATACGGTCAAACGCGGTGAATACTTAAAGTTAATCGCTGATCGATACGGACTTTCGACTCAAGAGTTAGCGTCACTAAGCTCAGGATTGAAAGCTGATAGTAGCCTATACGCGGGTCAAAAAATTAATGTTCCTTTAGAAGAAGTGCAATCTGCTACAGCTTCATCAACGACTCGCGCGAGTAATGCTAAAACTGTACCTGAAATTCAGACTGAAACTTACCGCGTACAACGAGGAGATACGTTGTACAACATTGCAAATGCGAATAAGTTAACCGTTGTTGAGTTGGCGACACTGAATAATTTGGATATTGAAAAAGGATTGATGGTTGGTCAAACCATTAAAGTACCGGTGGGATCTAAAGTACCAGAGCAATATGTTGTTCAATCAGGCGATAGCCTGAATGCCATTGCAAGCAAATATAATCTTTCTGTTGCACAGTTAGCAGAAATGAATGGCTTGCGAACGAATGCTGGATTACAAGTTGGGCAAAAGCTGAATTTGAAAGAAGATGAAAATAAAGCTTCCACTAAGCAGAGTTCGACACGAAATAATTCGGTTGCTGAGAAAGTGGAGTCTCACACTGTGAAGAGTGGAGAGACCTTAGCAAGTATTGCGCGACAATATGATATGTCGCTTCAATCATTACTTACGCTGAATGATCTAAATGCGAGATCAGTCCTTCAAATTGGTCAAAAATTAAAAGTAAGTGGCGATGTTGAAAAGGCGGCTGCGAGTACTGAAAAAACACCAGTCCGTCAATCAAAATCGCGTGATACAGAGGATTATGCTGTCAAATCAGGTGAGTCTCTCCATGTTATTGCTACACGATTTGATATGACTGCAAAAGAACTTGCAGATCTCAATAAGTTGAACCTACGTGCTGGATTGCAAAGAGGTCAAATTATTCAAGTTCCTAAAGTTGTTACAGATTATAAAGTCCGTAGTGGTGATTCCCTGTACAGAATTGCGAATCGATTTGGTATAGACATTGATCAGCTTGCAGAAATGAATGGTTTGAAACCAAACACACCTTTACAGATTGGTGCTACGATTAAAGTTCCACATTCTTAAGTCTGCTTAAGCAATCAGGAATTTCATTTCGAGATGTGCATTTCATCAACTTTGTCAAAAGCAAAGTTTATTCTCCTCTTCTTGCCCATTCATATCAGTGCATGGGCAAATCTTCAAACTACGCCTTATATTGCTTTACAGTCAAAACCTAAATATCTGAATTTAGATGCGATGCCATATGCCAACCCAGACGCACCAAAGGGTGGAAAGTTGGTGAAAGCGGCTGATGGGACATTTGATAATCTAAACGGTATGAATGGGCAAGGGAGTTGGGTTGAAGGCACAAATTACTTGTTCGATACGCTATTTTCCAAGTCGTTAGATGAACCAAATGTGTTTTATCCACTTTTGGCTGAGAAAATTCAGTTTGATCCAAGCCGAACAAAATTTGTGATTTTTCATTTAAATCCACGTGCTCGATTTAGTGATGGATCTCCTGTACTGGCTGAGGATGTTAAATTCACGTTTGAAATGTATTTAACCAAAACCAATCCCGGTTTACAGATGTATTTGTCTGATTTAGATAAAATTCAGGTTCTGTCTAAACATGCCGTAAAAATGGTATTTAAATCAGAAAGTAATACTGAAATGCCAGCAATACTTTCACAGATGCCAATTTTTTCTAAAAAAGATTGGCAATCTAAAGATTTTAGTCGAGCAACACTCAAACCCATTTTAGGATCAGGGCCATATACAATTAAAAATCTTGATGCTGGTCGTAGTATTACCTATCAGCGTAATCCCCATTATTGGGCTAAGGATTTACTTGTAAATCGTGGTCGTTATAATTTTGATCAAATTAAATATGTTTATTACCGTAGTTCGGACATTGCATTTGAAGGATTTAAAGCTGGACAATATACATTTCACCAAGAGAAATTTGCTCGTAAATGGAAGACGGAATACAACTTTCCAGCATTTAACTCAGGGTTGGTTAAAAAATATAGTGTAGCTTTACAAAATCCTGCTCCGACACAAAGTATCGTTTTTAACACACGAAAAAAACCGCTAAACGATATCTATTTTAGACAAGCAATGACCTATGCTTATGACTTTGAATGGCAAAATAAAGCATTGTTTTATCAACAATATCAACGTTTACAAAGTCATTTTCAGTTTAGTGAGCTCGAAGCAAAGTCTGTCCCAAGTCCAAAAGAGTTAACAATATTAAAACCTTATTTATCTCGGTTACATCCTTTACAACGAGAAGGAGTATTAAAAGCGTGGAAATATCCTATCACTGATGGTACAGGTTACAATCGTAAAGGCTTGCTCACTGCTCGGAAAATTTTAATTGAGCAGGGGTATTCATTTAAAAATGGTAATTTGCATGCGCGTGATGGAAAACCAATTCAATTAGAATTGCTTCTTCATCAAGAAGGCTTACAACGGACGCTCATGCCTTATATTCGAAATTTAAAAAAATTGGGTATTCAGGTTTCGATTCGGCAAGTCGATATGCCTCAATATTTACAGCGGATGCGTCAATATGATTTTGATTTAACCATGATGGTGATGCCTCAATCACTAAATCCTGGGAATGAGCAAGCGCAATTTTGGAGCAGTCATGCTGCAAATGAAGAGGGAAATTATAATTTTTCTGGTGTGAAAAATAGCGTTATAGATGAAATTATACAACGTATTATCCATGCAACTAATCGTGAAAAATTAATATTAAATACACGTATCTTGGATCGTTTATTACGTGCAGGATATTATCAGATACTTACTTATGGAAATGACCGTGAATGGTATGCGTATTGGAATATGTATAAACAGCCACAGATTAAACCCAAACTTGCTGTTGGTGAAGATTATTGGTGGGTAGATCAACAGCAAGCTCGCAAAGTGTCTGCTTATCTTGGTCGAAGTAAAGGCTCACGTTAAAGGTTAAATTTATGGGTCTCTATATACTTAAACGACTTTTGCTGATCATTCCCACCTTATTTTTGATATTACTCATCAATTTCGCCGTCGTTCAAATTGCTCCTGGTGGACCTGTTGAACAGGCAATACAGAGAGCTGAACAGTTTCAAGGCATTGGTGTTGTGTCTGGTTCGACATCTCATATCAATGAAGTCCAGAGTCATTATCAGGGTACACGAGGACTCAGTCCTGAAATGGTCGAGCAGATCAAAGCGCAATATGGATTTGACCGCCCTGTGCATGAGCGCTTTTTTAAAATGCTCAAAGGATATCTTCAACTCGATTTTGGAACGAGCTTTTTTAAAAATAAATCAGTAACAACATTAATTTTGGAAAAAATGCCAGTCACGATCTCCCTTGGATTATGGAGTACCTTACTGATCTACAGTATCGCCATTTCTCTAGGGGTCAGCAAAGCGAAAAGACATGGCAGTCTGTTTGATCAAACGACCTCCTTAATATTGGCGGTAGGTTATGCAGTGCCAACTTTTGTATTTGCTATTCTACTTATTATGATTTTTTCGGGGGGATCGTATTTGCAATGGTTTCCATTACAAGGATTGGTCTCTGAAAATTTCGCTGAACTCAGCTTCATTGATAAAGTAAAAGATTATTTTTGGCATCTTACATTGCCTGTCCTTACTATTATATTAGGTGGATTTGCGACCCTCACCTATCTAACAAAATACTCTTTTATGGAAGAGTTAAATAAACAATATGTGACGGCAGCTCGTGCTAAAGGCCTGACCGAGCAACGCGTTTTATACAATCATGTTTTCCGTAACGCCATGTTGATCGTTATAGCAGGATTGCCTGAAGCATTGATCGGAATTTTTTTTGTTGGCAATCTATTTGTAGAAATTATATTTAATCTTGATGGTTTGGGATTGCTCGGATTTGAGGCAATTCAGCAGCGTGATTATCCTGTGATTTTTGGAACATTGTTTATCTTTACGTTGGTCGGTCTAATTTTGAGATTACTCAGTGATGTTCTATATCAATTGATTGACCCAAGAATCAATTTTGATCGTCAAGGAGCATAAAAATGTCTCCACTTTTCGATCAACGAATTTCAAAATTTAAGTCACATCGACTCGGATTCTTCAGCTTCATTTTATTTATAGCGATCTTTATTTTATCCTTGGGGGCAGAGTTTATTGCCAACGAAAAACCAATACTTATTTATTATAAAGAAGAAATTTATTTCCCAATTTTTAAGCCTTATCCTGAAACAACATTCGGTGGTGTCTTTGAAACTGAGGCTGATTATAAAGATCCAGCTGTTCAAGAATTGATTAATGAGCATGGATGGCAGATTTGGCCTATCATCTCATTTTCATATCAAACACCTAATTATGAATTGGCAGAAGCTGTACCATCTCCACCGACTTCTGTGAATTGGTTAGGCACAGATGATCAAGGTCGTGATGTCTTGGCAAGATTAATATATGGTATTCGTATCTCTTTGCTGTTTGGCATTGCACTTACCATTGGATCTGCACTCATAGGAATTACGATTGGTGCTATCCAAGGCTACTTTGGCGGTTGGATGGATCTGATCGGTCAAAGGCTGTTAGAGGTGTGGGGTGGTCTACCAATGTTATTTATTGTGATGATCTTAGTGAGCCTGTTTACACCAAGCATATATTGGCTGTTTTTAATTATGCTGATGTTTGGTTGGACTGCGTTAGTTGGTCTTGTGCGTGCAGAGTTTCTGAAAGCCAGAAATTTGGACTATGTGCGAGCTGCGAGATCACTCGGTGCTACAGATAGTCAAATTATTATCAAACATATTTTACCCAATGCTATAAGTTCGTCACTTTCACAGCTTCCTTTCATTCTTACCGCTAATATTACCGCACTTACAGCCTTGGATTTTCTGGGCTATGGTTTGCCACCTGATACAGCTTCAATTGGTGAAATTTTATTGCAGGGTAAGAATAATCTATCAGCTCCGTGGTTGGTTTTATCTGGATTTTTTAGTCTAGCAGTTGTGTTATCTATTCTTATTTATATTGGAGAGGCAGCTCGAGATGCATTTGATCCAAGAGGCTAAACCAATACTTGAAGTGAACAAGCTCAATATTCAGTTGAATGAACAAAAAATCTTAACTGATTTGTCTTTTAAGCTAAATGTGGGTGAGACAGTAGCGATTGTTGGTGAAAGTGGTTCAGGAAAATCTCTAGCTTGTCTAAGTCTTCTAGGGCTGCAAGATAGAGATTTAGACTTAAGTGGTGAAATCATATTTCAAAATGAAGATCTGCGTCTAAAACACGAAGATCAGTTGCGCTTAATACGTGGCAATAAGATCGCGATGATATTTCAAGAGCCAATGACGGCACTTAATCCATTACATACAGTTGAAAAAATTATTTCAGAACCTTTATGGTTGAAGGGACTTAAGAAAAAAGACATTCGAAAAAAAATAGAAGAAGTGCTTTGTGATGTAGGGTTGGGGAATTCATTAGACATCCTCAAGCGATATCCACACCAGTTGTCTGGTGGGCAGCGTCAAAGGGTAATGATTGCAACAGCTCTGATTTCCGAACCTGAAATTTTAATTGCAGACGAACCAACAACAGCCCTTGATGTATCACTACAGAAGCAAATTTTAAATTTAATTAAAGACCAAGCGTATCAAAAAAATATGGCCTTAGTTTTGGTGAGCCATGATTTAAGGTTGGTGCAACAATATGCTGATCAGGTATTGGTTCTGTCTAAAGGTGTCACAGTTGAACAGGGTGATGTCTCTCAAATATTCCTGCAGCCTTGCCATGAATATACTCGACTGCTCCTTAATCAGCAGTTTGATTCGATTTCACCTATCAGTGAACAGGCCAAAGAACTTTTAAATACTGAACATCTTCGAGTGCGCTATCCACCTAAGCTGAATTTTCTGAATGTATTTAAAACTCAATTTATAGCGGTGGAAGATTTAAGTTTCCAGCTTAAACAAGGAGAGTCGCTTGGTATTGTAGGTGAAAGTGGATCTGGAAAAACCAGTGCTGCACTCGCGCTTGCACGACTCATAGAGTCAACAGGTACCATTGAGTTAAATTGTATCAATCTCAATCAGTTGTCTGACAAGCAATTAAGAGCGCATCGAAAAGATTTTCAAATTGTTTTTCAAGATCCTTTTTCGAGTCTCAATCCAAGAATGGATGTTTTGTCATTATTAACTGAGGGGTTAAAATTAAAAAAATTGAGAAAGAGTGAAAAATTAAAACTCGCGATCCAAGCCCTTGAAGAGGTTAATCTCACAAAAGAATTTCTTCATCGTTATCCTCATCAAATGTCGGGTGGACAGCGACAAAGAGTATCGCTGGCCAGAGCACTGATTCTGAAACCTCAATTACTCATTCTGGATGAGCCAACATCTGCATTAGATCGTAATACACAAATAAAATTGGTGAACTTACTACAAGATATACAGCAAAGAACAGGGATCAGTTACATTTTTATTAGTCATGATCTGAAAATTGTGAAAGCGTTATGCCATCGAGTTATGGTGATGAAAGATGCAAAAGTCATAGAAATTCAAGAGACTGAACGTTTATTCAGTGCACCGATTCATGCTTATACGCAACATCTTATACAAAGTAGTTTATAAAAGTTATTTGACAAGAAGTATTGTCAATTCTAGACTGAAATTCAGGGAAGTCACGCCTAATTGGTTTTAGGTTTAGATAAGCACAAAATTGAGAACTTCAAGATGAGTAAAATTGCTGAGCCGATTCAAATTCGCAATACAACTTTCAAAAATCGCATTATTAAAGGCGCAATGAGTGAAGCTCTAGCGAATGCTGCTGGTGAACCAAATCATTTGCACACAGGCTTGTATGAAGCTTGGGCAAGAGGTGGTTTAGGGTGTTCAATCACAGGAAATGTGATGGTTGATCTACGTGCGAAGAATGAGCCTGGTGTCGTCGTGGTCGAAAATGAGCGAGATTTACCTAAATTAAAGGCATGGGCTGACCTAGGTAAACGTTATGGTATGGTCCAGCTTGTTCAATTGTCTCATCCGGGCAGACAGTGTCCTAAAGGCTTAAATAAAGAAACTGTTGCACCGTCTGCTGTTCCATTTAGTGCTATGTTGGCTACTACCTTTGCTACTCCACGGGCTCTCGAGCATGAGGAAATCCTAGATCTAATCCAACGATTTGCAACCTCTGCGGCGATTTGCGAAAAAGCGGGCTTTGAAGGTGTTCAATTACACGGTGCTCATGGATATTTAATCAGTGAATTTCTATCGCCACTGACCAATAAACGTAATGATCAATGGGGTGGTAGCATTGAAAATCGTATGCGTTTTTTATTAGAAATTTATAAAGCTGTTCGAGCTGCAACATCTGATAATTTTATCGTTTCAGTGAAATTGAATTCCGCAGATTTTCAACGTGGTGGAATTACTGAAGAAGAAGTGATTCAAGTATTTAAAGCTATTGATGATGCAGGAATCGATTTAATTGAAATTTCAGGCGGTACGTATGAAGCGCCAGCAATGGCAGGTGCTAAAGCTGAACAGCGTAAAGCAAGTACCATTGCACGTGAGGCTTACTTTCTAGATTTCGCAGAGAAAATACGTAAAGAAGTAAAATGCAGACTGATGGTTACAGGTGGATTCAGAACCGTTAAAGGGATGAATGATGCTTTAGAAAGTGGTGCATGTGACTTTATTGGAATTGCACGCCCGCTCGCTGTAGAAACGGATTTAACTGATCGTTTGATTGCAGGACACGATGTTAGATATGCAGTAAAACCAATTAAAACAGGGATTCCATTTATTGATAAAATGGCAATTATGGAAATTATTTGGTATGCGGCACAATTCAAAGCGATTGGTGAGGGTAATCAACCTAATCCAAAACTTTCACCTTTAAAAGTTTTTCTGAATTATGCAAAAGGAAATGTGAAGGCTATCATTCAAGGTAAAGTTAATTCAAGAAAATCTGCATAGTGTGAATCAATATATATAAGGAGCCTTCATGGCTCCTTATTTTATGCGGCGACTTAGAACTAAAGCGCAAGCGTTTGAAAAGGGAAAAGTATCTTAGAAACTTCTTGGGTTGCCCATAATCCGATCGCTCGTGGATGATAGTAAGGTGATAGATATGGAATTAATAATGCGAGTTTATCGTTTGTATCATCTAATGAGACTGTAAATTAAATTGTGTAATTGCCTGAATTTGCTATGTTCATATTCACAACGGAGTCAGGCAACATGATGAACGAACAAAAACTA